>JALHPG010000096.1 GCA_022842625.1 Bacteroidia bacterium
CCATTAAAGGCATCATAGCCTTTAATACATTCTCATCTAATTTGGTGGTGGCTGCATTATCTAAATATACTTTCATTTATCTTATTTTAATTCTTGATGATCTCTTTAATATCGGAAATTATTTTGTTGGCCAAACTATCTGCTGTTGAGGCAGACTGACTCTCGCTATATATGCGAATAATAGGCTCTGTATTACTTTTACGCAAATGCACCCACTCTTTATCAAATTCAATTTTCACACCATCAATACAGTTGATAGGTTGCGCTTTGTATTTATCTTTTATATCCGCCAAAACTTTATCTACATTTATTTGCGGTGTTAGTTCTATTTTATTTTTTGAAATAAAGTAACCGGGATACGATTTACGCAGCATAGATACAGTTTTACCGTATTTTGCCAAATGCGTTAAAAAGATCGCAATGCCAACTAATGCATCTCTACCATAATGCAATTCAGGTAAAATAATTCCACCATTACCTTCGCCACCAATAACTGCATTCGTATCTTTCATCATTTTCACAACGTTCACTTCACCAACCGCAGAAGCAGAATAACTTCCACCTTGTGCCTCAGTAACGTCGCGCAAAGCACGTGTGCTTGATAAATTACTAACCGTATTTCCTTTTTTATTTTTTTGAAGGATATAATCTGCAACAGCAACCAACGTATACTCTTCGCCAAACATCTCTCCGTCTTCGCACACAAATGCTAAACGATCAACATCCGGATCAACACTAATACCAAGATCGGCGTTTTGTTTTATAACCGTATTACTTAGATCAGATAAATGCTCAGGTAATGGCTCCGGATTATGTGCAAAATTACCGGTTGGCTCACCATGAATAACAGTAACCGTTTTAACACCTAATTTTTTTAATAAAGCCGGAACAACAATACCGCCACTAGAATTGATAGCATCCAACACAACTGAAAAATTTGCCTTTCCTATGGCCTCAATATCCACATAAGGAAGATCAATTATTTTTTGAAAATGTATATCTATAAAATCAGTATTTATCGAATAGGTTCCTAGCTTATTTACCTCTGCATAATTAAAATTAGTGTTTTGAGCTAAATTCAGTATTTCGGTGCCATTTGCTTCACTAATGAACTCGCCTTTTTCGTTCAATAACTTTAAGGCATTCCATTGTTTTGGGTTATGACTTGCGGTTAAAATAATACCACCTTGTGCTTTTAACTCGGTAACGGCCATCTCTACAGTTGGCGTAGTACTTAATTCAAGATCAATTACATTAATTCCTAAACCAATTAAAGTTCCGGTAACAATACTTGAAACCATTGGGCCGCTAAGTCGGGCATCTCTGCCAATAATAACGGTTATTGTATCCTTTGATGGATGATTATTTAAGATCCAAGTTCCGTATGCAGAAGTAAACTTAACGATATCTAATGGGGTAAGGCCATCGTCCGGCTTTCCGCCGATGGTACCTCTAATTCCTGAAATGCTTTTTATAAGGGTCACAATATTAAAATTTGGTTGGTAAAGATAGGAAAACTGCCCAATCTTTAAAACCATTTAAATGCAAGTTTATAATATATCTGAACATTATTTTGGTTAATAAAAATTGTTCATTTTTTGTTCGAATTACTGCAATTGAGAGCGTTTTTATTACGAATTTTAGGCATATTCTTGATTAATGAGCTTAAAAAGCCTTTTTATAACACTTTGTTTCTTTTTTCTTCAAAAGATAGCGTTTGGGACGAAAGTTCCTGAACAAAAATATTATTTATTGGATACTGACCTAAAAATTGTTGACTCTATTACCACTTCAGACATAAATTTTGAATTAGAAAATAAAAACCGACCAAATCCGTTATTACACTTATTTAAAGCAAGGCAAAAAACCAATAAGCGCATTACAGCAGCAATTTTAGCATTTCCTTTTCCGTTTGGAATTGTAGGCTTGCACAGAATTTATTTGGGCACGGCACCTTATGTACCCATTGTGTATATTGCAAGCTTAGGTGGCATTTTTGGTGTATTGCCGTTTATTGATTTTTGTATCCTTATCTTAGATAAAGATGAAAAAAGGTATATCGAAAATAAAAAAGTGTTTATGTGGATCAATTGATCTGCTTTAGTTTATGTGTGGTATAACCGGAATAATTTTAAAACAAAAAGTCAATTTTAATTTAAATCAAAAAATTGTCGCCATGACTGATGCTATAAGTCATCGGGGACCGGATGGCGAAGGTTTTATTTTAGCAGGCGACCAAACAATTACACCACATTTTAATACGTTAAAACAAAATTACAACCGGGTTGATCTAACATATACTCCTAAAACTACCATACAAAACTCTGATCTGAATTCTTTTTTAGCATTTGGCCACAGAAGATTATCCATTATTGACCTTAGTGAAACCGGGCATCAGCCTATGTGTAATGCCAACGGAAAAATCTGGATAACTTTTAATGGCGAAATTTATAATTATCTTGAAATAAAAGCAGACTTAAAAAAAATTGGTCATACTTTTTTTTCAGAAAGTGATACAGAAGTTGTTTTAGCAGCCTACAAAGAATGGGGATTTAATTGCGTTGAAAAATTTAACGGCATGTGGTCCTTTTGCATATATGACAGCGAAAAACAACTATGCTTTGCCTCACGCGATAGACTTGGCGTAAAACCATTTTATTATATTAACAATAATGATCTGCTTGCATTTGCCAGCGAACAAAAAGCGTTTGTTAAAGCAGAACTGATCTCAAGTAAAATAAACCCTAACGCATTACATAATTATTTAATAAACGGGTTGTTAGAAACTCAGACCAATAATTTTTTTGAAGGCATAAATGAGTTAATGCCGGGGAATAATTTGGTGTTTAATTTAAAAACACAGGAACTTAAAATTACTACCTATTATAATTTAACAGAACATATTACTTTAACCAACGATCGTTTACCTGAAAAGGAACTGATCGATAAAATTGCTTACACTTTTGAAAATTCAGTAAAACTAAGATTAAGAAGCGATGTAGAAGTTGGCACCTGTTTAAGTGGAGGGATTGATAGCAGTGCTCTGGCCGTTACAATTTCAGAAATAACCAAACAGCCTTTGTATTGTTTCACTTCTGTTTTTAAAAACCAAAGTATTAACGAAGAACATTTTGCCGATAGCGTTGCTAATAAGATAAAAGCAAAACATTTTAAGGTTGAACCAACATTAGAAGGTTTTATAGAAGAAATAGACAGTTTAATTTATTCTCAAGATGTGCCTATTTGGGACACAAGTACCTATGCCCAATACAAGGTAATGGAACTGGCTAAAAAAAATAATATTAAAGTGGTTTTAGACGGACAAGGTGCTGATGAATTATTTGGCGGATACCATCACCATTTTTTAGCAAAGTGGAATAATTTATTTTCGCAAGGGCATTTGATATCTGGTTTAAAGGAAATTTCCGCGAGCAAAAAAACGATATCTAATCCATTACAATTTTTTATTAAAGAAAAAATAAAACAAAAAAATTACTTTAATAAAAAACATTTCGATCTTTTTTTTAGATCAGAATTTTTAAATTCATCTGTAATAAAAAATCCGGCGGTTTACTTTAATTCTGTTAACGAACAGTTAGTAGAGGATATTTATCAAACTCGATTAAAATCTTTTTTAAAATGCGAAGACCGCTGTGGCATGTGGCACAGTGTTGAAAGCCGAACACCATTTGCCGACGATATAGAATTAATTAATTTATTGTTTTCGTTTAACGGCAATAAAAAAATAAAAAATGGCGTGTCAAAATATTTATTAAGAGAAGCTGTAAAAAATAAATTACCGGAAGAAATTTACAAACGTTACGATAAAAAAGGCTTTGAAACTCCCATGCAGCAATGGATGCAAAAATTGCGACCACAATTACTTTCGGAAATAAAAGCTGCTAATTTTGATTTTGTAAACCAAAATGAATTAGAAAAAACAGATCCAACTAATTCATTTCAGAATAAACTATTATTTAAACTATTTGTGTTAAGTAGATGGCAAAAATTATTTTGCTAATACTTTAAATTCAGTTCTTCTGTTTTTGGCCTTATTTTCAGGGGTATCGTTTTTAACTTTAGGCTTTAGATCGGCATACCCTTTATATTTTAAGCGAGCTACATCAATTTTACTAGTAGTAACTAAATAATCATACACCGCTTTAGCACGATTTTCTGATAAAATAATATTACTTTTTCTAATACCATCACTGTCTGTATGTCCACCTAACTCAATTTTAAGACTAGGATTTTTAATTAAGAAGGCACCTAATTTATCCAACTCAGCTTTACTTTCAGGTTTTAGATCAGCTTTTCCAACATCAAAAAATACATTTTTTAATTCCACCACGCTGCCTGTATCAATAGGGTCCAACGGAATATCTAATAAAAACGGTTTACTAAAATCTGTTTCTTTACCCTTTAAACTAAAATTATCACTGTAAAACAAAAAGCCATCTTTGTTTACATTAACCAAATAATTTTTGTTTGCGGTAAGGGTAACAAAAAACTCTCCGTTTTTTTGAGAGTAGGATTTGGTAACTGATTGTTGCGTTTCAAGATCAACCAATTCAAAATTTGCCTCCAAAGTTTCTTTGGTTTTTGAATTATAAATTTTTCCTTTTACATAAGTAATTTTTTCAGGTCTGATGTCCTCAGGTAGATCAAATTGATAAATATCCAAATCGCCAAAGCCACCGTTTCTGTTACTGGCAAAATAAGCGATCTTCCCACCCGGATTTACTAATAAACTATTTTCATCATTAAATGTATTAATCGGATAACCTAAGTTAATTGCCTTACCCCACTCGCCGTTCGGCTGGCGTTTGCTCATATAAATATCTAAGCCGCCCATACCGGGATGACCTGCACTACTAAAATAAAGGGTCATGTTATCAGGATGTATAAAAACCGATTCTTCCATTTGTGAAGTGTTAATGTTTTCTCCTAACTTAACCGGTGGTGTAAACTTTCCGTCATCAGAAATTTTACTCATGTAAATATCATATTCTTTTGCTGCACCTCTGTGAAGAACACCACGAACAAAATATAAACTTTTACCATCACTACTAAAACTAGGTTGTGATTCGAAATTGGCTGTATTAATTGCAGGACCTGCATTGCGAGGCTTTGTCCATTTACCATTTACTTTTTGCGAGTAAAAAATATCACAACTGCCATAACCTTTTCTATCCGGCGCGCCATAATCACCTGTCTCATCACTGCAAGAAGCAAAGAACATAATGTTTCCATCAGCAGAAAGTGAAGGCGCTCCTTCGTTACCATAACTGTTTATAATGGAAATTGGCAGCGCTGTTTGCCAAACATTATTTATGTTATTACTTGTATAAAAATCCTCGTTAAAAAAACCAGGCATCCCTTCACGAGGCAAAGCACGTGTAAACAAAAATTGTTTTCCATCACCGGTAATTGCAGGAAAATATTCTCCATGCTCTGTATTAATTCCGGGCCCTGCGTTAATTGGATTAAAAGGCTTTGGATTTTTTTCGGCTTCGGCGCCAAACGTTGCGTTAGCTAAATACTTTTGTGCACTTTCTTTTGTATTTGGATTGATGCGTTCAAATTTTAAAAAAGTTTCTAAATTCATTTTAGCATCTTGATATTGACCAATAGCTAATTGTGACAGAGACATAAAATAATAGGAATTAGCAAAAAACTTTGGATTTATTTCTATAGCTCTTTTAAAATTAACTACCGCCTCAGCATGACGGTTCGTAACCTGATACAAATTTGCTAGACCTAAAGCTGCTTCAATAAAATTTTTATCTTCCTCTAAAGCCTTTTTAAAATTCTTTTCGGCAACATCATCTTTCTTAACCTCATAAGCCAGCTTGCCTTCCTCTAAATATTTTATAGCCTTTTTATTTGTGCTCGTGTATTGTCCGGGAGGCATTTGAGCCTTAGCAAAGCTAATTGAGAATCCAAGAAGAATAAGAAAAAGTAAATGTTTTAAAGACATATTTTAATCGTTTAATTTATAATTCAAAATTTAAAATTGGTTACACACCAACCCATGCTCTTAGTGTTTGTTTTTGTTTGTCGGTCAGCCTTTGTTTTAAAGAAATTTGATTTTTTCGAACTGTTTTATTTTTTTTAGCAACTGCAGTTAATGTTTTAACTTTATATTTTCCTTTTTTTGATTTTGGTCTGTAAATTTCAACAGTTACTTTATCTCCTTCTTTTACTGTTTCGTAATAATTATTAATTATTTCCTTAATGGCATCCATCTTAATTTCCTTACCATTCAATTTACCTAACTCATCGCCAACTTTATAGCCCATGGCTTTACCAAATTCGTCCATATCCTGAATCCCTGCGACATACAATCGATTTGTGTTTTCATTAAAATTTAGATCGGTATTCCCTAAAGAGAATTCATAAGTAACTGTTTCCTTAGCAAAATCTATTCCAATTTTCTCCAAAACTTCGGTCATTGGTAAAGGCTCCTTTCCCGAAACATGTTTTCTTAAAAAGGTTCCTATTTCAGGATATGTAAATTTTTCAATATCGGCAAAAAGTTCAGAATCATCGAACGATTTATTTTTACCGTATTTTGTAGCAAGATCTTTCATTAGATCTTGGGTGCCATATTTTCCATTGCTTAAATCACGCATTAAAATGTCGAGACACATACCGATCAACGCACCTTTTTCATATACATTCCCGTACTGTCCATGAATTTTTTCTTCTAACACATGCTTACTCATATATGTAAAACTCATGGTATCGTTAAAACTTGAAATGCTATTTTCATATTTTTGCATCATGGTACCAATTAGTTTATCAATATCTGTTATACCACTCTTTGCCTGAGCGTGATGCGCCGCGTATTCTGTCATCCCTTCATACAACCATAAATGCTCGCTCATTTTAGGATTTGAAAAATCAAAATCACCGATTTCCTTAGCGTGAATATTTAAAGGGGTTACAATATGAAAAAACTCATGTGCAGCAACATCCCTTATTTCTTGTTTTAGAGAAAGGCTATCAAACTCAGGTAAAACATAAAAAGAGGAATAAGAATGTTCTAAAGCACCACTTGCGCCGGAAAGAGTTGCTCTATCAATAAAATAAAACAAAAAGGCATATTTAGTTACAGGCAGTTCTCCTCCTAAATAATCCTTTTGCGCATTTAATAGTTCTTTTAATGTTGCAGCAATAAAACGCGCAGTGATCTTTTTATTAGGTGAATAGGCAGACACTAATACTTTTGTATTTCCAACTAACACGGTAGACGTATCCGGCAATGAATACATGATGGGGGAATCAACCAGGTCATGATAATCAAAAACAGAAATAATATCTTTTGTATCGCCGAGTTTAATATCTGATAAACCGGTTGATGGATAAAAACCTTTTGGTTTATCGAATTCCAAAATAAAATTTTTATTTAACTGTCCTTTAATAAAACCAAACATACTATGCGTATTGATGGAGAAATTTTTTCCATCTTCAAAATTAGTTCCGCCGGGTTCAAACACAACTTTATCTTTTGTGCCGGGTAGATCTGTTTTATCCCAAGTATCATCTACATCATAAGTAATTTTATCTATCTCTGATGCGGGTGATATTTTATAGGTATTAACGTCGACTTTAGAAACTTTTATAATTGCACCATTCTTACCGCTTACTTTAAAATTAGAGATAAATCTCCCAAAATTATAAACCTCATATGTGCCCGGAACCATAGCGGGAAAAGAAAATTCAATTTCGGCTTGAGTTAAAGTGGGAGGTGTTAATTGAATCGAAATTTTATCGTTTACAACTTTATTTAGATTAATGTAATAACGATAATTATCGTCGGCCAATAATAAATTAGAAAGTAAAAAAGAGCATGCAAGAATTAAATTCTTCATAGTTTTTATTTTAGTATTAATTTAAAATTAGTCCAACGGTACTTTATCCTGAAAAGAGCAAAAGTTGCAATTGACATGCAAAACCATAATACAATTTCGGCATAAGGACTGCTTGAGGTAGATTCAAAAATAGAATAACTTTTTATCACAGAGTTAGGTTCATTTACTAAAACACTACTAATAATGTTATTTGCAAAATGAATGCCAAAGGCAAGTTCTAAACCTTCATCTAATAAAGTAATAGCGCCCATAAACATGGCAAAACAAACAAAATAGGCTAACATAATTGGCCAGCCATAGGCGCGAACCTCAGGATTACTCATATGCGCTAATCCAAAAAGAGATGATGTGATGATTAACGGAACATATCCGTTTTTAAAAACCTGAGCTAATCCTTGTAACAAATAACCTCTAAAAATAACCTCTTCAAGGCCTGTTTGAATTGGCATAAAAATTACCATAAGTAATAAGGAAATAAGGAATCCTCCTAAATTAAAATTGATAGTTAAACTATCGGGGCTGGAAAAATATTGTACAAGAACAACGGTTATTAGCAATACACCCCAAACAAAAAAAGCAAACCAAAAACGATCAAATCTGAATTTTTGAAAACCTGTTAATATGCTCGATAAGGTTTTTTTATGAACGAATTTTAACCCGATCAAAAATCCAATGGCCGCAAATACAAACAATCCAAACTGTATTATAAGAATAACATTCCGGTCTAATTTTACCACTTCGCTGTCAAAAAGCAGACTGGAATTATCTGTTAATTCTTTTAACGAAACCCCATTTTCGAGCGCTTTAGCAACTAAAGGAATGGTGAGTAAAGAACCAAAACCCAGGTAACCTATTATTAACAATAAAATAGTAAACGCATACATCCAAAAGGCATTGTTTCCGTTAACTAAACCGGAAAGCAAATACAAATTATTAAAGGGCAGATCCTTTTTAGGATTATCTTGTTCTATGTGATCCATTACACCTTAAAAGATGATATTTATTATTTTTTTTTAGAATAAATTTCAGTAAAATTATAGTCTATAAATATATCCAAATTTTACACAAACTAATAATTAAGATACCCAAAAAACATGAAATCTTCACACTTTTTAATACCGGGCTTTCTTCTACTAATTGCTTGTTCAAACACCAAACAAGAAAAGATATTTGGCACAGAGGCGCAATTAGGTGAATCGTTATTTTTTGACCCAATGTTATCGCGCGATAGCACTATAAGCTGCGCCAGTTGCCACAAACCTGAATTTGCATTTGCAGATAATACACCTGTAAGTATTGGCGTTTACCATCAAAAAGGCGGGCGCAATACACCGTCGGCTATGAATCAAACTAACCGTAATGCTTATTTCTGGGATGGAAGGGCTGAAACGCTTGAGGAGCAAGCGCTTGGCCCTATCGAAAATCCGGTTGAAATGGATCTTCCTATTTCGATTGCCGTTAGACGTTTGGCCCAATCGGAAAAATACAGAAATGCTTTTTATAGCATTTACGGCAAACAACCAAGTCCGGAATTATTAGCGAAAGCAATTGCAGCTTATGAAAAAACCTTAGAAACAAATAACAGCGTTTTTGATAATTACATGAATGGTAACGACACCACTCTTTTTTCTGAAAGTGCAAAACGAGGTTTAAACTTATTTAATGGTAAGGCCAAATGTTTTGATTGTCACTTTGGCGTAGACTTTACAGGAAATGATCAATACAAAAACATTGGTTTGTATAACGGTAAAGAATTAAACGACAAAGGAAGAATAGTGATAAGCGGAAAAGAAAAAGACCTTGGATCGTTTAAAACACCGGGCTTACGCAACATTGCCATGACCGCACCTTACATGCATAATGGTATGTTTAAAACATTAATGGAGGTAATTGAACATTACGATCAACCGGATAAGTTTGTGAAAGGCGCTATTAATCGTGATACTTTAATGAATAAACCTTTAGGCTTAACAGCAACTGAGAAAAAAGATCTTGAAAACTTTATGCTGAGTTTAACCGATGCGCAGTTTTTGAAGAAGAAATAGAAACGGTTTGTTTTAAAGAATTTAACCTCAAACTACCTTATACAACACCGGCTTACTAGGACTAGCATCGTTTTCGAACGGAGCTATTTGTAAATTTAAAATGTAGGTACCGTCGTAAACCTCGTTTGGCACATAAATAAATTCGGTAATTGTTTTGTGTAATTGTGTGTTGGTTGGGTAATTCCAAAAAGCATGATGCCCTTCTAATTTGCCTTCATCATTTTCTTTATCAATGCTTGGCATATCAATTAATAAATGCATGACGCCTAATTCATTTAAAAATTCAATAGCTTCTTTTAAAACATAAGGTGGATTAGTGTTACTGTAATGCATACTCATTTTATTTAAACCGTTGCTAAGTGTTCTAATAACAAGAGCTTCGGGCTTACCGCAATCTGCCAGCAAAGTTTCTAAAGCCTTACGAGTGATCACAAAATCACCATTATCTAATTGCAAAGGCAAAACAGTAACCACCTCAGCAATAAACATAAAACGATCTAAATTTTTATTAATGGTATAAAATTCTTTACTGATATGCCCAACACATTCGGTATGTGTACCATTTCCGTGAGGATTAAAGGTAACGGTTCGGAAATTGACGCTTCCACCCTTATTAACATCGCCTATCCATTCGCCCATCACAACCGGTTCTAATTTCATAGGCTCCACATACCATGCACTTACACAATCAGCACCGGTATGCAATGGAATAGAGATATCAATTGGTTTAAAAAAATCAATTCTAAATTCTCTTCCCTGATGAAAAATGGTTGCGATCATTTCTTGATTAAAAATTAAAAGTTCAAGATTAAAAATTTATACTGCTACAGCAGCTTTAATGTGAGGATGCGGATCGTAATTCTCTAATGAAAAATCTTCGAATTTAAAATCAAAAATTGACTTCACTTCGGGATTGATCTTCATTACAGGTAATGGTCTAAGATCTCTTGATAATTGAAGGTTTGCCTGATCGATATGATTTGAATAAATATGCGCATCGCCAAGTGTATGAATAAATTCACCAACCTGTAGATCACACACCTGAGCCACCATCATTGTTAACAAGGCATAAGAAGCAATATTAAAGGGAACACCTAAAAAAATATCGGCACTACGTTGATATAACTGGCAACTTAATTTTCCATCTGCTACATAAAATTGAAAGAAAGCGTGGCATGGTGGTAATTTCATATTATTTATATCCGCAACATTCCATGCGCTAACTATTAATCTGCGTGAATCCGGATTTTTTTTGATCATATCAATTACCTGAGTGATTTGATCGATATGTCCGCCATTTGGTGTTGGCCAATTACGCCACTGGTAACCATATACAGGGCCTAGATTTCCTTTTTCATCTGCCCAATCATCCCAAATACTTACACCATTATCTTTTAGATATTTAATATTTGTATCGCCTTTTAAAAACCAAAGTAATTCATGAATAATACTTTTTGTGTGTAATTTTTTAGTTGTGCATAACGGAAAACCATCCTGTAAATTAAAACGCATTTGATAACCAAATACACTTACTGTTCCGGTTCCGGTTCTGTCGGTTTTTTTTGCGCCAACATCTAAAACATGTTGCATTAAATCGTGATACTGCTGCATAAGAATTCTGATAGTACACAAAAATAAAAATCCCCCTTGGTTAACCGAGGGGGATTTATGAAAAGTTTTTAGCTCTTATTAGCGAATTAAATTAACATGACCTACATATTCCTTATAACCCTCTCTATGGGTACCCAGCACCTTGATCTTGTATGTATACGAACCGATCTGAGCAGGCTGACCTTTTACCGTGCCGTCCCAACCCATACTGTAATCGCGGGTAGAATAAATTATATTACCATTTGTTGCAAATAATTCCATAACAAAATCATCGGTAGAAAATCCTATTCCTTTTACAATAAAAACGTCATTTTTTCCATCACCATTCGGCGTAAAGGTATTTGGAATATAAACGCTCATATCATCGATCACCTCAACTAATTTAAAGACAGTATCCGCACAACCTTTATCTGTAACCTCAATTAACATAACCGGAAATTTTCCAACCTTTTCATATAAACGTTCAGGAAATTGTTCGCTGGTAGTATCAAGATTTGACTTAGTTGTTCCGGCAAACATCCAGTTTCTCGAAATAATTTTTCCATACAACTCGGTTGGGGTAAAATTTACTTGATTGTTTGCGAGTGTTGGTATTTGCGGAAGAAATGTAAAATCTGCATGAGGCCTTGGATAAACAATAATAGGATCAATGTATTTAAACTTTCCTTTACAACCATTTGTTCCGGTTGTGATAACGTTTAATTCATAAGTTCCAGGAGTGTTTATACAATAAGTAAAATTATCTCCGGCAATTTGTTTTATACCCCCAAAATCATAAACCACAGAAGCTGCATTACCATTTAACTTGCTATCATATAAGGCACATAAAGGTTCGCAACCTGTAGTTTTATCCAGACGGAGATCCGGTATCGGCGGCTGTTTAACATTAACCGTAAACGATCTTACAATTGTATATGTTGGACAAGCAATATCATATGCAAATAAATTATAAAGCACCGTGCCCATTGGTGTGATGGTTTGAACACTGCCCGTTGATGAACTCAGGTAAATGGATGGGCTCCATTCGTATGCATAATTTCCGCTTCCTCCGGTAGAAGAAACTGCCAACTTTACACTATCTCCTTTGCACAACGAAATACTTGTTGGCGCCTGAAAAAAGTTAATAGGAACCGAAAGGTTTACTTGTGTTGTTTGCATGGTTTTACAAAAACCGATCTGTGCAGTTAAACTAAATGTTCCTGCCTGACTAGTAATAACATTTGGCATAAATAGATTTTGTGAATTTGAAACAACACCGGTCGAATTTTGCCAGGTGTAAGAAGAAGCGCCTGCAGGGCCCGGTATGGTTAATGAAGCATTATAACAAATAAACTGCGATGTAGGCAGAGTAAATGTAATTACAGGATTAACAATTAAATTGGTTGATGCAGAATTTGTGCATGTTAATGCGCCATTCGAATAAAACGCAGTAACTGTATAAATTCCGGCTGCAGAAAAAGGAGTATTGGTTAATGTTGGATTTTGGACTGCGGCCGTAAACCCTCCTGGACCATTCCATTGATATGATACTGCTCCAACAGAACTTGCCTGCAATACATTATCTTGTAAAGCACAGCCATTTGTTACAGAGTTTATAGTTATTGAATTAATGGCAACCACATTTATTTGATTTGTACCGGTATTGGTGCAACTTACAGAGCCTATGGCAAATGTTGCTGTAGAAGTATAAACTCCTGCCCCATTCGTTTGAATATTTGCAATAGATGTAGCTGCTAAATTAGAGGTAAATCCGTTAGGTCCGTTCCACAAATAAGAAACAGCGCCAACTGCGCTAGTAGAAATATTAGCTGTAGCATTTTGACAAATATTTGCAGGTACAATTACATTTACAGCCGGAGTTGCAACTACCGAAACATTTGAAACAGCAGATGTTGTGCAGGTTAAATTACCATTCGTAAAAAAAGCGGTTGCAGTATAATTACCCACTGCACCAGGACTTATTGGTGAAATGATCGGGTTTTGCAAAGCAGAGGTATAACCAGCCGGACCATTCCAAGAATAGGATACAGCAGATAGTGCATTCGATGTTAAATTCAAGCTTGCTCCTTCGCAAATAGTATTTGTTAAAGCCACACTTACAGTATTTGTTCCAACCACATTAATTTGGTTGGTGCTGGTATTAGTACAACTTACTGTGCCAATCGAAAACATGGCCGTTGTGGTATAAACACCTTGACCATTCGTTTGAATACTTGGTATTGAAGGTGCCGCAATATTTGAACTAAAGGCATTTGGTCCTGTCCACGAGTATGATATGGCGCCAACTGCATTCGCAGATAAATTCGCTGTGGCGTTCTGACAAATATTTGCAGGAACCGTAACATTTATTGTTGGTGTAGCAACAACGGTAACATTTGAAAAAGCATTGGTGGTGCAAGTTAAAACACCATTCGTAAAATAAGCTATTGCCGTATAATTTCCTGCAGAAGAAGGAAGAACCTGCGTAACAGTTGGATTTTGAACAGCTGAATTGTACCCGCCTGGCCCATTCCAAGAATAAGAAACCGCTCCTACTGCATTGGAGGTTAAATTTAAATTTGCCGCTTCACAAACTGTAAAATTTGGTGTAACCGCAACTGTGCTCGTCCCAACAACACTGATCTGATTGGTAGCACTAGTGGTACAACTTACAGAACCGATTGAGAACATAGCTGTGGCTGTGTAAATTCCTGAACCGTTAGTTTGAATATTTGCAATTGTTGGCGCTGCAATAGCAGAAGAAAAAGCATTTGGTCCTGTCCACGAATACGAAATTGCTCCAACTGCATTAGCAGATAAATTTGCGGTAGCATTCTGGCAAATATTATTTGGTAAAGTAAGCGCAACAGTAGAAGTAGCAACTACTGATACATTAGATACCGCTCCGGTAGTGCAGGTTAATGCGCCGTTCGAAAAATCAGCCACAATGTTATAATTGCCGGCATCACTTGGTAAAACAGAAGCAATAACCGGGTTTTGCAAAGCAGAAGTATAGGTGCCCGGGCCATTCCAAGAATAAGAAACCGCACCTACTGCGTTAGAAGTTAAATTTAAAGTTGATCCTTCACATAATGTAAAGTTTGGTGTAACCGCAACCGTACTGGTTCCAACAACACTTATCTGATCGGTAGCACTAGTGGAACAACTTACCGAACCTATTGAGAACATAGCGGTGGCTGTGTAAATTCCTGAACCGTTAGTTTGAATATTTGTAATAGAAGGTGCAGCAATATTAGAGGTAAAAGTATTTGGCCCCGTCCACGAATAAGAAATTGCACCAACCGCATTGGCTGAAAGATTTGCTGTAGCATTCTGGCAAATATTATTTGGCAAAGCAAC
>JALHPG010000097.1 GCA_022842625.1 Bacteroidia bacterium
TATCGTTATTTTGTGATGCAGAAAAGGCAACCACAGCACATAGTTCAGTTATAAGATCTTGTTTTAATTGTTTATTAGTTCCGAATGCGCCACTGGCACTAACATCTACAACCAACACCACACTTAGTTCTCTTTCTTCTTCAAAAACTTTAACATAGGGTGTACTAAATCTTGCGGTAACATTCCAATCAATAGTTCTTACATCATCGCCGGGAGCGTATTCACGAACTTCAGAAAAAGCCATTCCTCGTCCCTTAAAAGCACTATGATATTCTCCCGAAAAGATCTGGCTGCTAAGCCCTCGGGTTTTAATTTCAATTTTTCGTACTTTTTTTAATAGTTCTGAGGTTTCCACTTAAACAAATTTTAAATTTTAAATTCTAAATTTTAAATGCAATAAATATTAATTTCTAATTCAACATTTATCATTTAAAATCTCTATGGTACTTCAACAGTATTTAAAATTTCAGTGATGATGTTTTCTGAAGTGATATTTTCAGCTTCTGCTTCGTAAGTTAAACCAATACGGTGACGCATAACATCTGTACAGATAGCACGCACATCTTCCGGGATAACATAACCACGACGTTTAATAAATGCATATGCTTTTGCAGCCAAGGCAAGGTTGATACTTGCACGTGGAGAACCACCATATGAAATTAATCCGTCGAATTTTTGTAGTTTATATTCTTTAGGGAAACGAGAAGCAAAAACAATATCAACAATATATCTTTCAATTTTCTCATCCATATAAACATCCTTAACTACAGAGCGTGCGTTTACGATCGCCTCTGTAGAAATAACCGAGTTTGCTTTTGGCATTCCACCCGGTTGAATGTTTGATGCGATGATCTTACGCTCCTCTTCTTTTGTTGGATAGCCAATAACTACCTTCAACATAAAACGATCCATTTGCGCTTCAGGTAAAGGATAAGTTCCTTCCTGATCAACCGGATTTTGAGTTGCTAATACTAAAAACGGATTTGGTAATTTGAATGTTTGATCGCCAATAGTAACTTGTTTTTCTTGCATGGCCTCTAAAAGAGCCGATTGCACTTTTGCCGGAGCACGATTGATCTCATCGGCCAAAACAAAGTTCGCAAAAATAGGTCCTTTGCGAATTGAAAAAGCTTCTTGTTTTTGATTATATATTTGAGTACCGATTACGTCGGCAGGTAATAGATCGGGCGTAAATTGAATACGACTAAACTGACCATCAACACAGGTTGCAAGTGTATTAATTGCTAATGTTTTTGCTAAACCGGGCACACCTTCTAATAAGATATGTCCGTTACTAAGTAAGCCAATAAGCAAACGTTCTACCATGCTTTTTTGACCAATAATAACTTTGTCCATTTCAACAGTTAACATGTCTACAAAGGCACTTTCGCGTTGAATACGTTCGTTAATTTCTTTAATATCTACCATAAAATTATTTTCTTAGAATAACACGTAAAGATAACATTGGTGAGGGTTAACGACGATTTAAGGATAGTTAAAATATGTTAACTAAAACCCTAAAAAAAATAAAAAATAAAAAGGCAGATAGTTAGCTTAACGCTCCTTTTTAATGGTGTTAATGTGCAAAGGATTTTCTGTTATTTCGGCATGCAATTGTCTGTTCTTAAAAATATCAATTGCGGCATACATTGCTCTTTTAAACGATTGCTCATTTGCCTGGTTTTTTCCGGCTATATCGTAACCTGTGCCATGGTCAGGACTAGTTCTCACAGCGTTTAAGCCGGCGGTAAAATTAACACCTTCGTTAAAGGCAATGGTTTTAAAAGGTATTAAACCTTGGTCGTGATACATGGCTAATACAGCATCAAATTGTTTGTAGGTTCCGTTCCCAAAAAAAGCATCAGCAGAATAAGGTCCGTAAACTAAACCATTTGTTTTTGCCTTTTCAATTGCAGGAATGATAATTTCTTTGTCTTCATTTCCAATTGCACCACCATCGCCGGCATGAGGATTTAAGCCTAAAACAGCGATCTTAGGTTTCCGTACACTAAAATCCTTAATTAAAGATTCGTGTAACTGAAGTATCTTTCTTGCAACACCATCAACAGTAAGCTTTGAATGAACCTCTTTTAAGGGAATGTGACCAGTTGCCACTGCAATTCTTAAACCATTCTCAGAACACATCAACATTAAAGGGTCTCCGGATAACATTGAACCCAAATATTCTGTATGTCCTACAAATTTAAAATTCTCGCCTTGGATATTGCTTTTATTTATTGGAGCAGTAACCAACACATCAATATTTTTATCCAATAAGGCTTGCGTTGCTTTTTCTAAAGAAATGTATGCGTATTTGCCACCTACTTCGGTTAATTTACCCATTTCAATATTCACTTCTTCTTCGTAGCAAACAAAAACATTTACTTTTTTAGAATTTATTTGAGAGAATTCACGCATAGGATTAAAGCTAAATTCTTCTAAACCCAACACTTTTCTATAATAAGAAACAGTTTTTTGAGAACTGAATAAAACCGGCGTGCATATATCCGCAATACCCGGCTCTAATAATGTTTTTAAAACAACTTCTAAACCTATTCCGTTTATATCTCCTTGAGAGATGCCAACAATTACTTTATTATCGATCATAAATTATTTAATTCCGTATTTAGTTTTGTATTTTAAATAGAGCTCTGTTTGTTTGTTATTAAGCACTACACTTTTTCCTGCAATGTATGCTAAAATAATGTTATTTGTTTTTATGTCTAAAATATCGCCATCGCTTACTACTATAGAAGCTAATTTTCCTTCTTCAATGGTTCCGATTTCTTTTTCTACACCTAATATTTTTGCAGCGTTACTGGTTATAGATGCTAAGGCCTGTTCTTTTGTTAAACCATAAGCAGCGGCAACACCGGCGTTAAACGGAAGATTTCTGCTTTGCATTGCTTCCATATCTCCTTCTAGTTGCAGGCAAAATAAAACGCTGTCTTTTTGCAATAAATACGGCGTGCGAAAAACAATGTCAATGTTATCATCTGCATTATCAGGCAAATCGTTTACGCGATTTAGCATTACCGGTATATTATTTTGTTTTAGTATGCTTGTAATTTTATAACTCTCTTTGCCTCCAACTATCACAGGTTTTTTAATGCTGAATTTTTTCGCGAAATTAATCGCACTTACAATATCTTTAGCCTTCTCGGTGTGTAAATACAAATTAGCTGTTCCGTTAAAAACACCGCGCATGGCTTCAAAACGAATATTTTTTTCGGTAATAATTGAAGTCAAACAATAAGCCTGAGCATCTTCAAAAAATTTATTCAAATAATTAATTTCATTCGTGTAATTTTTATTTACGACATTAGACATACCGTCTTCTTCACTATATTTTCGTTTAACTGCTTTTGGAAAATTTAAATGGATCCCGTCGTCAGCTTTTAAAACTGCATCTTCCCAATTCCAACCTTCTAAAGCCATTAATGAAGAAGAGCCGCTAATTAATCCATCGCGAGGAGTAACTTGTGTATATAAAATTCCATTTGTTTTTACAGTTGGTGTAATTAAATTATCGGTATTATATGCGATCAACGCACGAACATGCGGATTAATATTTCCAACTTCCGAAAAATCTCTTGTAGCTCTAACAGCTTCTGCATCATGTAAACCAAGCACATTGTTGGTATTTATAATGCCCGGATAAATTTGCTTTCCTGCAAGATCGATAACCGTATCGTATGAGCTTGGATTTAACCGAATACCGGTAATACTGCTTACCACTTCTAATTTATTTTTATTGATCACCACTAAACTATTTTCAATTAGTTTACCGTTTCCTAAATGTGCAGTTGCATTGATCAAAGCAATATGCGTGTACGTTTTTTGCGCATTAAGCCTTATGCTGACCAATACAAACAAAAATACCACAAGTTTTAAAAACCCGGTTTTTCCCCCTTGGAGAAGGGGGTTAGGGGGATTGAATTTATTCTTAAATTTTATCATATTACTTTTTGTCTCCATTTTATTTTATTACATTTTTAATCCCCCTAACCCCCTTTAAAAAAGGGGGAAAAGAACATTATCTATGTCCTGTAATTTCTTCATCTACTCCTTCAATTGTATTGCAGTGATACAAGCGTTCGTGCTTGCCTTTTGGTTTTTCAACCTTAGCACCTTTTTGCTTTTCAACTAAAAGCTTCGCAATTATTCTTGCGCGTTCTGTTTTTATATCTTGTCTCAATTTAGCATCTTCTTCTCTGTCAAAATAAATTTGTCCGTCAATAATTGTTTTATCTGCAATAGCATAAACGCTTAATGGGTTATCTGTCCATAAAACCAAATCTGCAACTTTGCCCACTTTTATACTTCCCACTTTATCATCAATATGCAACATTTTTGCAGGATTTAAAGTCACTAATTTTAGCGCTTCAACTTCTGTTAATCCGCCATATTTTATTGCCTTTGCAGCCTCCTGATTTAAACGTCGTGCCATTTCCGCATCATCGCTATTAACTGAAACATTAACACCCATTTTTGTTAATATAGCAGCGTTATAAGGTATCGCCTCCATTACTTCATTTTTATACGCCCACCAATCTGCAAATGTAGAAGCGCTTACGCCATGCGCTTTCATTTTATCGGCCACTTTATAACCTTCTAAAATATGTGTGAAGGTGTTTACTTTAAATCCAAAGCTATCTGCCACATGCATTAACATATTTATTTCACTTTGCACATAACTGTGACAAGTAATAAATCGCTTCTTATTTAAAATTTCCGCCACCGCATCTAATTCAAGATCTTTTCGTGGTGAAGCGATCTTATTTTTCTCGATTTCTTTCGGACTTAATTTTGAAAAAGATTGCCATTGCAGATCGTATTCTTTTGCGCGCGTAAAATAATCTTTATAAAGTTGCTCTACCCCCATTCTACTTTGAGGAAAACGAATCGAATTCTGCTCGCCCCAATTACTTTGTTTTACATTTTCTCCTAGTGCAAATTTTATAAACCCATCTGCTTTTTCATATTTAAGATCTTCGGCTGCATGCCCCCATCTTAATTTAATGATAGCACTTTGTCCACCAATTGGATTTGCTGAACCATGTAATAATTGCGCACAGGTTACCCCACCGGATAATTGACGATAAATGTTCACATCTTCCGGATTGATCACATCACCCATTCTTACCTCAGAACTGCTTGCCTTAGCGCCTTCGTTAACGCCTGCGGTTAAAGCAATATGGCTATGTTCATCTATAATACCCGGTGTTAAATGTTTACCGGTTGCATCAATTACTTTAGCAAAGGCTAATTTTGGTGCATCAATGTTTTTTGCGATTCGAACAATTTTACCATCCACAACATAAACATCATGATCTTTTAAAACACTGTCTCCATTATTTGTCCAAATGGTTGCGTTCTTGATCAAGATCGCTGAATAACGATTCTTGAATTTATTCCATTGATCTTTAAAAACACCCTGCTCATCCGGCAATGGTTCACCATAAGAATTAAAAGGGTAATATACTTTTCCTAAATTAAGATCAACTTTTTTCGCGGCAGGCTTTTGCTTAGTTGTAGTATCAACTGCCGACTCATAACTCATTTTAAAATCGAACCAATCGCCATTTGCCCATTGACCTTTACCGTCAAACGATCTGGTATTAGCATTATAAATTCCATCTGCGCGTACAATTTTTGCAGAATCAACTAAAAAACTAAATGTGATCAAGTTATTTGAAAATGAATAGCTTAAATTCTTTCCGGTTGTATCAATAGTGATCTTCGCAAGTGGTTTAGTTACATCTCCCCAAAATTTAACTTTATATTTTTTGTCAGGTGTATTTAAAACATAATTTCCACGAATATCCGGCACATTGATATCTGAAAAAATAGTTGGCTCGCCTGCTACCCAACTTTGCATAACAACTGCCTCATTATCAAAAATTGATCGGTTACTAATAAAAAAATTTGCAGAAAGATCTTTTTTTAATGAACCCATTTTATCTTGTACATTTAAAAAAGTTGCAGGATTCAATGTTAAGGCCTTTAAGGCCATCTTCTCTGAAAGACCATATTTTACAGCCTTTCTAAGATTAGTTAAAAACTCTTTTTTATCTTTAAGATCCGCAGACGTTAAACAAAACTGGATGAAATTCTTTTCAAATTGAGCAGGATTTGTTGGAGCTAATTCCCAATGTTTTAATTCCGCCATTGAAACAGTTTCGGCATCCAAAGGATCTTCAACATCATAAGCTACCGGAAAATTTAAGGGAACGATATATTTTAATTGCGAAGTTTGAATGTCGTTTATTCTTTGATATTCATTGCCACCGGCTTTAATAATATATTTTACATTAAACTCTTTTCCAACTTTTGCAGCACGCAGATCATTAAATTTATCATTCCCTTCAAAAATAGCCGGCAGATCTTTTATTTTATTAAAAGCATCTAACGAAATATTGTATTCTGTTTTGTTTTTATTTTGCGCATACCAAATGGCATCATAATAGGTTTGTCTAAGCAAAGCAATACCACCGGTTAATGAACTTGGATAATCTTGTGTTGACGATCCTTTAGAAAAAGAATAAAACCCTGCTGCCTTATCCAGAATAACACTTTCGTTTTCATTTTTCACCCCTAAATTAACCAACACTCCGCTCCCTCTAACTATCCCGTCTTTAGGACAAGAAAGAACCGTACCAAATCCTAATTTTTTTAATTCATCTCCTTTTTCTTTATTTATCACAAAAGATTTGTAGGCTTCGTAATCTGATCGTATTGCCTGATTCCAGCCGTAAGCACCTTTAACACTGCTCTCCATTTGTGGTCCGCCCGAAGTACGATGAGGCGCTTTATTTTCGGAAACTCCGTAATCCGAATAAAGATCAATGAAAGAAGGATAAATAAATTTTCCCTTAAGGTCATAAACTACTGCGTTTTTTGGAACCTCTAATTTCTCGCCAACATTTAAAATTTTTCCATCCTGAATTAAAAGGGTTCCGTTCTTTACAAGTGTTTCAAAATCGATAAAAATATTGGCATTTGTAAAAGCATAAATGCTGTGTGTATTGAATGGCGCACCATTAGTTGGAAAGGTTGATTGAGTGTAAAATTTTACACTAAAAAAGATCAAAACTATTAAAACGGTTATTCTTTTCATTCAATGAGATATTTGTTACGTTATTGATTTATTTCGGCTTTTTACCCTTCAAAATCATAAACCCTCAAATTTAAACAGATTTACTAAAATTACTACCTCTTATTTGCTTTTTATTCTATGTTTTATTGCTATTTTTACGGTTAAAATATATAAAAATGTATACAGGTTTTTTACACACCCATTATTTAGTAGTTAGTCTTTTTTTATTCATTTACGTTATAAAAACTGTTTTACTTCTAAGCAACAAAAATGAACTATTAGAAAAATTTTCGGCAAAAATAAAAGTGCCCGAAATGATTATCAGTTTTTTGTTTTTATTAACCGGTGTGTATTTGATGACACAAGTAACTTACGGAAATAAATACGACAACCTATTATGGATCAAATTAGTAATGGTGTTTGTATCTATTCCATTGGCAATTATAGGCTTTAAAAGATTTAATAAAATGTTAGCTGCATTAAGTTTACTTCTAATCACAGGTAGTTTTGGTTTAGGAGAAGTTTACCATAAAAAAAAGGGTATTGCTAAAGTTGACTCGTCAACAATGGCTACTTTAGATGGCAAAGCATTATACGAAGTAAACTGTGCATCTTGCCACGGTGGTGATGGAAAATTAGGCATGTCTGGCGCTAAAGACCTTTCGGTTTCTGCACTAGACACTAATGGTATGAAGGAGATAATCATTCATGGTAAAGGTGTAATGCCTGCTGCGCAAGTTAACGAAGCGCAAGCTGCCGCAATTTCAGAATACGTTATCAGCCAACTAAAGGGTCACTAAATTTTAATGAAAGAATCCATTTCTACCGAAATACCAAATCACTGTTGCGTTTTAATTGGCGTAATAAATAAACTGCAGGATGACGGTCTTGCTAAAGAATATTTAGAGGAACTGGCATTTTTGGCAGAGACCTACGGACTTGAAACAAAAAAAACATTCACACAAAAGCTCGAAAAGCCCGATAAGGCAACCTTTATAGGTAAAGGAAAATTATCTGAAATTAAAGGCTTTGTTCTTGAAAATAAAATTGATGTTGTAATTTTTGACGATGAACTTTCTCCTTCGCAACAACGTAATTTAGAAAAAGAACTTGGTAAAAAAGTATTAGACCGTACCACTTTAATTCTTGAAATATTTGAACAACGTGCTCAAACTGCACATGCAAAAACACAAGTTCAATTAGCGCAATACCAATACATGTTACCTCGTTTAACAGGTATGTGGACTCACTTGGAAAGACAACGCGGAGGAACCGGAACCCGCGGTGGTGCCGGTGAAAAAGAAATTGAAACAGACAGACGTATTGTAAGAGATAAAATTGCTTTGTTAAAAGAGCGCCTAAAAGAAATTGACAAACAAATGGCCACGCAACGTAAAAACCGTGGCGAATTAATTCGTGTTGCTTTAGTAGGTTACACCAATGTTGGAAAAAGCACCATCATGAATTTATTAAGCAAAAGCACTGTTTTTGCCGAAAATAAATTGTTTGCCACTTTGGATACAACAGTAAGAAAAGTAACTATTGACAATGTATTTTTTCTGTTAAGTGATACTGTTGGATTTATAAGAAAGTTGCCTACAGAATTAGTTGAGAGTTTTAAATCCACACTTGACGAGGTTCGCGAAGCCGATGTATTAATTCATGTTGTAGATATTTCGCACAAAAACTTTGAAGAGCATTTAAACGTTGTTAAGCAAACCCTTCAGGATATTGGTGCCGGCGACAAGCCTGTAATTTTAGTATTTAATAAAATAGACGCCTTCACCTACACTAAAAAAGATGATGACGATCTAACGCCTACTACAAGAGAAAATTTATCACTTGAGGATATAAAAAACACCTGGATGAAAAGTTTAAATAATCCGTGTTTATTCATTAGCGCACAAACCAAAGAAAACGTTGAAGAGTTTAAAAAAACTGTTTACGATATGGTGAAAGAATTACACATTAAACGTTATCCTTACCACAATCTATTGTATTAATGCAGATCGATTTTAAATACGCTTCTATTTCTGATCTGCCAAAAATTGTAGCTACCTATAATTCAACTGTAGCTTCGCGCTTAGTTACCGCAGATCTTGAACCGGTAAGTGTTGAAAGTAAAACCGAATGGTTCAATGCACACTCTCCCAATAAAAGACCATTATGGATCGTTACAATAGATGGCGATTACGCCGGCTGGATGAGCTTTAATTCTTTTTACGGACGCCCTGCTTACGATGGCACTGTTGAAGTGAGCATTTATTTAGAGGAAAGTAAAAGAGGCAAAGGCCTTGGGAAAGCTTGTCTGCAAAAAGCAATCGCGGCAGCTCCATCACTTAACATTCACTCATTATTAGGATTTATTTTTGGGCATAACGAACCAAGTTTAAAACTGTTTTATCAATTTGGTTTTAAAAAATGGGCGCACCTGCCTGCCATTGCCAATATGGAGGGCATTATGCGAGACCTAATTATTTTAGGTAAAAAAGTTTAAATTTGATCTTAAGGCAAAAACAGTCGTTTAAATTCATAAAAAAACAGTTAAACATAAACCTGACGAAACCCCTAAAAATCTAGCTTAAAACCTTTCATCTTTATTTTTTAAAACCATTCATTCGCATTAAAATTGTTGTTAAATTTAACGCTACTAATATAAAATTATGACACATCTTTCTGATAGAGTAAATAGAATTAGCGAATCGCAAACAATTGCGATGGCAAGAAAAAGTCGTGAATTAAAAGCAGCCGGAATTGATATTATAAGTTTGAGTTTAGGCGAGCCCGATTTTTCTACTCCGCAAATTATTAAAGATGCGGCAAAAAAAGCTATTGATGATAATTTTAGTTATTACACACACGTTTCGGGCTACTTAGAATTAAGAGAAGCTATTTGCGGAAAATTTAAACGCGATAATGGTTTAACTTATACTCCTGACGAAATTGTTGTTTCTACCGGCGCAAAACAAAGTATTGCAAATGCAGTATTGTGTTTGGTTAATCCCGGTGACGAAGTGATCATCCCTGCTCCATTTTGGGTAAGCTATTTAGAGATCCTAAAATTAGGAGAAGGCGTGCCTGTAATTATTGATACAAAAATTGATGCCGATTATAAAATAACGCCTGCTCAATTAGAAAAAGCCATTACGCCAAAAACAAGATTATTGATGTTAAGCACCCCTTGTAATCCTACAGGAAGTGTTTATACAAAAGCAGAATTAAAAGCCTTGGCAGAAGTTGTTGCTAAACATGACGAACTTTATATTTTAAGTGACGAGATATACGAACACATTAACTTTATTGGCGGACACGAAAGTTTTGCGCAATTTGATTTTATAAAAGACAGAGTTATTACCATTAACGGTGTTTCTAAAGGATTTGCCATGACCGGCTGGCGTGGTGGAATTATGGCAGCTCCAAAATGGATCGCACAAGCTTGTGATAAAATGCAGGGTCAGTTTACCTCAGCAACTTGCAGCATTACTCAAAAAGCCATGCACAAAGCCATGGAACTGGATTATGACACTTACATTAAACCAATGCGTGATGCGTTTTTAAAACGCAGAGATCTTGTTTTAAGTTTAATGAAAGATATTCCGGGATTAAAAACTAACGTTCCACAGGGTGCCTTTTATGTTTATCCTGAAGTAACTTATTATTTTGGAAAAAAATATAAAGATCATACGATCAATAACGCAACAGACCTTTCGTTATTTTTATTGGACGAAGGCCATTTGGCATTAGTGCCGGGCGCAGCGTTTGGTGATGATATATACATTCGTTTTTCTTACGCTACAAGCGAAGAAAATTTAATAGAAGCTTTAAAAAGAATGAAAGAAGCTTTAGCGAAACTTCAATAATTTTTTAGATCACAATGAAAAAATTTTCTATAAAAAAAGAACATATCCGCGAGATATTTAAGTCCTTTAATAACTTAAACGTGCTAATTATTGGCGACGTGATGATAGACAGTTATCTATGGGGCAAGGTAAATCGTATTTCGCCGGAGGCACCGGTACCAATTGTTGCAGTAACAAAAAAAGAAAGACGATTGGGCGGTGCTGCAAACGTTGCACTTAATATTCAGGCATTGGGAGCAAACCCAATTTTATGTTCGGTAATAGGCGTTGATTATGAAGGACAGGCTTTTTTGGATCTTTTAAAAACTCAAAAATTAAGTCAGAAAGGTATTTTAAAATGCCGCGATAGAATAACCACAGTTAAAACCAGAGTTATTGGTAACAACGCACAATTGTTAAGAGTTGATGAAGAAGTAGAAGATGAAATTGAACCTTCAGAAACTCAGCAATTACTTACTTTGATCTCTTATATCATTAATCACGATAAAATTGACGTGATCATTTTTGAAGATTATAATAAAGGCTTAATTACTACCAAGCTCGTTAGCAAAGTAGTTGAATTAGCAAAGAGCAAAAACATTCCAACCTGCGTAGATCCTAAAAAGAAAAATTTTAATACCTACAAAGGCGTAAGTTTATTTAAACCAAATTTAAAAGAATTGCGCGAAGGCATTAAAATGGACGTTAGCGGCGATAACATTAACGAACTGCAAAGAGCGGTAAGTAGCTTTAGAGTTAAACAAAAAGCAGAAACCATTTTAGTTACACTTGCCGAAAAAGGTGTTATTACTAATTCAAGAACAATAAAAGAACATATTACCGCACATATCAGAAGCATTGCAGATGTAAGCGGCGCAGGCGACACTGTTATTAGCGTTGCTGCGTTATGCAGAGCCTTAGAGTGTAACGACATAGTTACTGCAGCTTTAGCAAATCTTTCGGGTGGTTTAGTGTGTGAACAAATAGGCGTTGTGCCTGTTAATAAAGAACAGCTTCTGGAAGAAGCTTTAAAACTTGACTTCGTAAAATAATGCTACACGATAATGTTACTCCATACCAAAGTTCTGATTCCAAAAAAGAACAGGTTGCCCAAATGTTTGATAACATTGCCAATCGCTACGATTTTTTAAATACACTTTTATCTGCGGGTACACATAAAGGCTGGCGCAAAAAATGCGTTAACCTTTTAAAAACAAAACAACCAAAAGTTATTTTAGATGTAGCTACCGGGACCGGTGACTTTGCTATTGAGTGCGCTAAATTAAATCCCGAAAAAATCATTGGCATTGATATTAGCGATGGCATGATGCAATTTGGAAGAGAGAAACTAAAAAAACTAAAATTAGAATCGTTAATTACCCTTGAGAATGGAAATGCAGAAACGGTTGCTTTTCCTGACAATACTTTTGATGCCATTGTTGTAGGATTTGGCGTTCGTAATTTTCAGAATTTAGAAATAGGATTAGATAATTTATACCGCATTTTAAAACCGGGCGGACAGCTTGTAATCCTTGAGTTTGCCTACCCTACCAATTGGTTCATTAAAGGATTGTATAATTTTTATTTTTCATACATTACCCCATTAGTTGGAAAAATATTCTCTAATGATAATCGCGCTTATACGTATTTAACCGAAAGTGTAAAAGCATTTCCAAACAACGAAAAGTTTGTTGCAATTTTAAACAAACTAAAATTTAAGAACACCAATTTTAAAGGTTTAAGTTTTGGTGTAGCAGCAATTTATTACGCTGAGAAGTAATCTATTAGTGCGGAATCAATTCCACGTTAACAGGATTAATTAAGCTATAAATCATGAAAACAACTCAATGAAACACCCCCTAATCTTAATTCTAATAAATTTTATTTTTTCTTTATCTGTTGCGCAAACTGATAATTCAATTGACCCTAAAAAAAAATTATATTAACTGGCATATTAATTTTGGAGCTACAGCAATTAATAAATTGAAATTAATATGCAAAGAAGAGCCACAGAGTTCTCCTATTTGGGTGAATTCAAACCCGAAATTTGTATTTAATTTTGGATTCTTTAAGCATAATAAAAAATTTAGTTGGGGGTTGAGCTTTTTAACTTTTAAATCTGAATTTTCAGGCAAAACATTTAACAGAATTGTAGAAGTTCCAGGCGGAAGTATTGGGCTACCGAGTACTTTTATCAATTTCGATATTCAACAAAAATTTAGTTTTAAGGCTTACCAATTAGGCTTTGAAATGGGTTTACTTAACAAAAAATTTAAAACTAGTACTTTGGATTTAAACGCCGTGCTGTATTATGGGTATAAAACTAATATTACCCTTAATAATTATTACATTAATCCTCAATATGACACAGCCCACCGAACTATATCTAAAAATGTTTTAATTTATAAAGAAAATACCCTTATGCTCCCTAACTTTGGTTTAAATTTAGGTTACAATTATTATTTTACAGAAAACACTGGAATTGCATTCAATCTTAATTCTTATATAGATATTTTGAATAATTACCCTAATAATAAATTACACGACAATCCTCTTTACTTATATAAAGCATTTGAAGGTGGAATGTTTGGTTATTCTTACTTTGCTTTTAAAACTAAAAGTCAATTTATGATCTCATTAAGTGTTGGTTTAAATATAAAAATTTAGTTAAAAGTAATTTTAACAAATAAATAATACCACGTTTCTACAAGCTCAACGACCGGATAAAAAAAAATCCCTCCGGCTTTCACCGAAGGGATCTTTAATTTAAATTGATCTTAAAATTATTTTACTTCTTCAAAATCAACATCGGTTACATTCTCGCCATTTGGCTGTCCTGCTTGCCCTGCGTTGTTTGGGTTTGCGTTAGCGTTTTCTGCACCACCTTGTTGAGCTTTGTACATATCTTCGCTTGCAGCACTCCATAGCGTATTGATACTTGCTAAAGCAGCATCGATCTTAGCGATGTCTTTTGATGCATGTGCAGCTTTTAATTCTGTTAATGCACTTTCAATTGGCGCTTTTTTCTCTGCCGGAATTTTATCTCCAAACTCTTTTAATTGTTTTTCTGTTTGAAAGATCATAGCATCTGCTTCATTCAATTTATCAACTTCCTCTTTTGCTTTTCTGTCTGAATCAGCATTTGCTTCTGCTTCACGCTTCATGCGCTCGATATCTTCCTGACTTAATCCACTCTTAGCTTCGATACGAATGTTATGTGATTTACCGGTTGCTTTATCTTTTGCACTTACATTTAAAATACCATTTGCATCAATATCAAATGTTACTTCAATTTGTGGCACACCACGTTGTGCAGGAGGTAAACCATCTAAGTTAAATTCACCTAACTTACGGTTATCTTTTGCCATAGGGCGCTCACCTTGGAACACAACGATCTGTACAGAAGGTTGGTTATCGGCAGCAGTACTAAAATCTTGCGATTTTTTTGTTGGTATAGTTGTATTTGATTCAATTAGTTTAGTGAAAACACCACCCATTGTTTCGATACCTAAAGATAAAGGTGTAACGTCTAATAACAATACATCTTTTACTTCTCCGGTTAATACACCACCTTGAATTGCAGCTCCTAAAGCAACTACCTCATCAGGATTAACTCCTTTGTTAGGCGCTTTGCCAAAGAATTTTTCTACAGCAGCTTGTACAGCAGGGATACGAGTTGAACCACCTACTAAAATAATTTCATCTACTTCAGAAGTTGATAAACCTGCATTTTTTAATGCC
>JALHPG010000098.1 GCA_022842625.1 Bacteroidia bacterium
CAACATTCAGAAATGTTTCCTTTGTTGAGTAAAGAAAAAGAAAATCCTATGGAACTTTTTCAGATCTGGTTAAATCTTCCAAAGAAAAATAAAATGGTAGAGCCACATTTTAAAATGTTATGGCGAGATGCTATTCCAAATTATATACATACCGATTCAAATAAAAAAAACACTACCATCGAAGTTATTGCCGGAAAAATAGATACTATTAAAGCACCCAGTCCGCCGCCAGATTCATGGGCCGCAGATGAAAAAAATGAAGTTGCAGTTTGGAATATTAAAATGAATGCCGGCGCAACATGGACGCTTCCAAAAGCATCTGAAGGCATTAACAGAACAGTTTATTTATACGAAGGCGATGCAATTCAATTAGCAGGAACAACGATCCCTAAATATAATGCTGTAGAATTAAAACCAAATATGGATGTTGTAATAGTTGCAGGCAATCAAGAAACAAGTATTTTGTTATTGCAAGGAAGACCTATCAATGAACCGGTTATACAATACGGACCTTTTGTAATGAATACAAAGGAAGAAATAAATCAAGCCTTTGAAGATTATCATAAAACCCAATTTGGCGGCTGGCCTTGGCCAAAATTCGATCAGGTGCATCCAAGAGAAAAAAGTCGATTTGCGAAACACGCAGATGGAAAAGAAGAAATAAAAACAAGTTAGATCAATATCCGTGTAGATCAAGATCCTTGCTATCGATCATGGTTACCCATTTGCCCATCTTTTTTTGAATGATCTTAAAATGATGTTGATCTTCCGGACAAATTAATGAAATGGCTTCTCCCGGAGATTCAGCTCTACCGGTTCTTCCAATACGATGGATATAATCTTTTGGTGAGCGCGGTAATTCATAATTGATCACATGCGGTAAAAATTTTATATCAATACCTCGCGCCATTAGATCGGTTGCAACTAATACGCGCAACTTTCCTGCTTTAAATTTATTCAATGCTTCTTCACGAGCACCCTGACTTTTTTTACTGTGAATGGCAGAAGCCTTAATATCGTTTATTCTTAATTTATCTGCCACCAGATCGGCCTGAAAAACAGACGAAGTAAAAACCAACACTTGTTGCATGCCACCATGTTTAATTAAATAGCGTAACAACGGACCTTTTCTTTCCGGCGACACAAAATAACCAAGTTGCGAAATAAGATCGATGGTATTTTCTTCTGCTTCAATTTTTATCGTTAAAGGATCGTGAAGTAGAATTTCATTAATGTTATTTACATCGTCACTTAAAGTTGCTGAGAACAATAAATTCTGACGTTTTTTAGGCAGCAATGAAAAGATCCTGTTCATCTCTTCCCTAAAGCCTAGATTCAGCATTTTATCTGCTTCATCTAATACTAAAATTTTCACATCCGATAAATGAACAGCTTTTGATTCTACTAATTCAATTAAGCGTCCGGGTGTGGCAACTAAAATTTCTACACCTTGCAGTTTGATCATTTGCGGGTTTATAGAAACCCCTCCATAAACAGCAAATGATTTAACCCTTTCCGGCATGGCTGATCCAAATAAAGAAAAAACATCATTTACTTGAATTGCTAATTCTCTGGTGGGTACTAATATAAGTGCAGCAACATGTCGGTTTTTTGAAGGTGCCTGTTTTTGTAGTTTTTGTAAGATCGGTAAAACGTAACTTGCAGTTTTTCCGGAGCCGGTTTGAGCAATACCAAGTATATCTTTACCTTTTAAAATAGCCGGAATTGCCGCTTCTTGAATCGGGTAGGGCTGTTCATATTTTTGTGCAGTTAAGGCTTTTATTAAAAAGGGTGATAGACCGAGTTTGGTAAATGGCATAAGTGTTTTGCTATGTATTTAGAAATAGAATTATGAGTATAAATGTAGGTATTTTAAGCACAGTTTTTTTAATAACTTTTATGTTACGCTTCCTTCTATAATTTAGTGTTGTCAAATGATCAAACATTGTATAAATGAATTATATTTGTAAAGCTTAATCTTTTATAAATGAAAAAGAGTTTTGTTTTAATAGTTATCGTTTTGTCGTTTTTATCTTGTAAAAAGAAAAGCACTGCCACACAAGCAGAGTTAGATGAAAAGATAATCACAAATTATATTTCTGATAATAACTTAAACGCTACTGCTACCGGCAGCGGATTATATTACGTTATGACCACAGTTGGCACAGGCGTTCAGCCTAATAGTAACTCAAATGTTACTGTTAGTTACAGAGGAAGTTTAAAAGACGGTACCATATTTGATCAAAGCGCACCCGCAGGAGCAACGTTTAGTTTAAAATCTGTAATAAAAGGTTGGCAAGAAGGTATCCCTCTCTTTAAAAAAGGTGGTAAGGGTACGTTGTTAATTCCTTCTGCTTTAGGATACGGGGCTAATGCTACCGGCAGTATTCCCGCTAATTCTGTTTTGATCTTCGATATTGACTTAATTAACGTTCAGTAGTCAACTTATTATAACAATAGTAAGGTGTATTAAATTACCGTGGCTACTCTTACCACTTTAATGAATCTAACTTTGTAATAAGGCGAATCTTTAAAAGTAGAGATCTTTACACCCGAACCTTTTTTACTGGAAGAACTGTGTATAAATTTAATTTCTTCGCCCGGATTCGATAAAATAATTCCAACATGTCCCGGCCTTCTGTTTTTTGCGTTTGTTCCCGTAAAAACAATTACATCACCTATCTGGCAAGAATCAATTGAAATAATTTTTCCGGCTCTTTCATAATCCATGGAGGCACGCGGTACTTTTAATTTAAAATGATCAAATACATAATACACAAATCCCGAACAATCAAATCCTTTACTTGGTTTGCAGTTTGCGTAGCAATATTTAATTCCCATTTGTTTTTTTGCGAATGCAACTAAACTGTCGGCCAAGATAGTATCCTTTGGTTCAGAATAAATAAATGGCTTACTGCTTTTACCCAAAAGAGGCAAAACAAAAAGAAACACTAATGAATAGTTTCTGATCTTAAAAAAATATTTAAACCAGGGAGATCCCATTTGTATCTGTTGTAAGTGCTTCGCTCATGTAATCTAAAAACGGACGAGAAATTTTAAAAGTGCTGTTAGCGGTTTTTACAAAATTTTGATCAAGTACTTCTTTGTCGGTAAATTTTTTGATTAGTAAAAATTGTTTGTAACGCAAAAGATCAATGGCCTCATCATCGGCGTTAAATCCTTTTGGAGAGGTTTTGATCTGTTCGCCTTTTAAGTTTCCAAATGTTTTAATAAAGGTTTTGTTTTTTAAAATGCTTCTAAACTTTTTTGGATCGTAAGAAAATTCATCGCGGATCCGTTTTAGATCGCCGGGTTCAGGTCCCCAAAAACCAATGGCTACAAATGAATTACCGGGCTCGAGATGATAGTAATACGAGCCTCTTCTTGATTTTGAAGCTCTTTTAAAACTTCCTCCCCAATGTGTGTTATAAGGGGTTTTTTCTTTAGAGAATCTTACATCACGGTAAATACGATGTAAACTTTTTTTTCCTGACACAGTTTCAATTACATCATGCTTATTTAATTCAACTAATAAATTATCCGCAAACAACTCTAAGTTTTTTAATTCAGTCAGGTAACGATCTTTGTGCTCATTAAACCAATCTCTATTATTATTTTTTTTAATGAGATTTAAAAAATCAAGATTGCTTTTTGTAATAATTGGTTTACTCATTAAATTATATTGTAGTTAATTTTAAAATAGATCTTTTGTGATCTTTGCCAGTGTTTCTTTAACCTCCGCTAATTCCAGTTCAACAGCAGCTAAGCGAGTCTCCAGATCGCTTACATGTTTTCGTGCAGGTTCTTCAGGCGTTTCATCCTCATCAAAAATAATCCCTTCTCCTAATAAATGTGCAAATCTGGCTTCCTTTTGTCCTGCGCGCTTTGGTAATTCTTTTACAAATACGTTTTCTCCCTCCATCAATTTATTTAATGCATCATGCACACCGTCTAACGATTTAAATTCATGAAGTCGCGCTGAATTGGTGTTTAATTCACCGGGTGTTTGTGGTCCGCGTAAAAACAACAAACACATTATTGCTAATTCACCATCTGTTAATGGGTAAACCGTGGTAAAATTGTGTTTGTATTTTACCGAACGAATACTTCCGCCAACCGCGGTGTTAATCAAACTCTGACTCTTAAGACTATTTAGAGCCATCACTACAGTTTCTTCATCATAATCTACCACTGGCTTGCGCGATGTTTTTTGGTTGCAGGCAGCGGTTAAGGCATTAAGTGTCATTGGATAATAATCCGGTGTGGTTTTACTTTTTTCAATTAAAGAGCCAAGTACCCGAATTTCTATGGGAGTTAATATTGGCAATGATCTTGTGGATTCCATTTTTTTTGAAAACAATTTGGTGCAAATAATTTATTTAATTATAACAGTAGTTAAAATATAAAAAGCAGAACCGGTTATTTAGGCGCAGTTAATTTTGCTATGTCTGCTAATTTATTTGTGGCATAAGGATCGTTAGCTTTGTATTTTAAAGCTTCTTCATATGCCGTTTTAGCTTCTGCATAGCGTTTCATTTTAAATAATTCGTCGGCCGTTTTAATTTTTTCCTTATATTTTTGTAAGCTGCTTCCTAGAACTTGGGGAATACTATGGTCAGAATTTCCTTTGTCCATTTCGCCTTCTCCATCTTTTGCTTTGGTTTCAAAAGCCTTTTTTCTTTTTGCTTCTTCTTCGGCTTCTCTTTCTGCGGCTGCTTTTGCTCTTTTATCGTTATCTGCTTTTATAGCAGCTTCATCTTCTGCTTGAGATTTGGCCATACCTTCTTTTTGTTTCTGTTCTCTTTCTCTTGCTGCTTTTTGTTTTTCTTCTCGTTTAGCTTTTGCCTTGTCTGCATCTGCTTGCATTGCCTCTTTATCTTCGTTAATTGACTTATTCTGGCCTTCACGTTGCTTTGCAAGTTTAGCTTCTGCCTCAATTTCTTCTGGTGTTTTTTGTTTTATTTTAAGTCCGCCTTGTTTTTCTTTTTCTTTTTGTTCGTTGCGAATTTTTTGACGTGCTAAGTTTTCTTCAGCAAGTTTTTGTTCTAATGTTTTTTGGTTAGCCGCTTTTTCTTTCTCTGCTGATTCTTTATCGTTTTTTGCTTTTTCTTTAGCTGCCTTTTCATTTTGCGCTTTGGCTAATTTAGCTTCTTCTTCTTTTAAGGCAGCTGCGTTTTTTTCTGCTGCTTTAGCAAGTGCCTCTTCAACTGCTTTTTTATTTTCAGCTTCCTTATTTGCGCTTGCTTTTTCTTTTTCTGCCGCTTGCGCCGCAGCTTTTGCTGCAGCATCTTCAGCAGCTTTTTTTTCTGCCAGCTCCTTATCCTTTAGGCATAAGCCAACTTTTGCAAGTTGCACTACCGGATATTCTTCTCCGGGAATTAGGCTGATAGCTTTTTCATAAAGAGATTTTGCTAAAGGACAATCCGGTTTTGCTAAGGCAATATCACCTGCCTTATTAGTAGAACAGAATTTATTAAATAACTCGTCTTCGGCATCATAAATTTTAGATACAATTCCTAAACCTTTTTCAGTTCCCTCTTCGGTATCATCAAATGCTTTTTTATTTGGTAAGTATTCTACTCGTATTAAATTTTGATTTAATTCAGAGTAATTAATTCCCGGATATGGTTTAACCATAATAAATCCCCCGGTAATTTTAAATGTAGGCTTATAATTATCTTTCGAAATATTATCGGGTACGTTTTGAGTATTAATACTCATTCGTTTTGTATTACAACCGGGATACGAAACCGTTAAATAAAATTCGCCATCTTTTGGGATCAATATCGTAAACTCTCCACCGTTACCTGACGTAGTTTGGCCCATTTGTTTTCCATTTTGAAACAGGGTAATAGTAGCGCCATCAATTTCTTTTTCTTCCTTACTGGCTTTTGTATCAAGTTTCCAAGTACGTAAATAAACATTACTGGTGAGTTTTAACGTCCATTGCGCGTGACTTGTTGCGAAAATAAAAAGTAGTGCTATAAGTATTTTAGAATGTGTTTTCAAAGTGTAATTTAGTATGTAATAAAAGTAAGAAAATATCCACGATAATGCAATTCTGTGAACCTAATGGTTTAAGTAATCGAAAATCCAGAATAGTTAGAAGTAGCAAATAGCTGCTATGATAGACTATGGGCTAATATAGTTGAATTCATTTTTTTTAAGCCTTTTTACTAAGGTCTTTGTTCGACCATCTCAATAGGAAACTTTATGCTTTCCTGAATTATCTCCCCTTGTTCACAAATATCATCGTCATCAAAATCATACACCCACTTAATGGTAAGTTTTATATTTTCTTTTGAAAGAGCCACCAAACCTTGAAGGAATTTTAATATGATCCTCACACTCGAGGTATTCATATACTCCAGTTTAAGTGTTAAATTAATTGATGGTGGAGAAGTTTTTTTAAATTCCTCAAGCCATAAAAATAGTGGTTTGTAATACAAGATAGAATCTTCAGGAATTGATTTACCGGCAATAAGAAGCTCACCGTTAATGTTAAATTTTACCTCTGGAGATTTTAGGGTAGATGCAATTATTAAGTTTTCCATTAATACTTTGTTTAGTTTTTTGTTGTTTACCTCAAAATCGAATCTAAAAATATCAAATTTTTTCCGATTTAAGGGATTTCTTTTGAGAATACAGTTGTTTGGTTGTTTTACAACTCATCACCCTAATTCAACAATTCAACCGGTTTAAGGTTTATTTCTTTTTGCCTTCTATTTACTTTTGACCTCATTAAATTTAAATGAAATGAAAAAAAATTATGTAGTTATTATAGTGTTATTGTCTTTTTTAAGCCTATTTACAAAGGCTCAAAGTCAATCTCAAACAATTCGCGGTACAATTACCGATAAACAATCCTTATCTGCTATTCCCGGAGTTAACATTATTTTAGTTGGAGCTAATCCAATTAAATTGGGCACTACGGATATTGACGGAAAGTTTAAAATAGAAGGGGTAATTCCGGGCAGGTACGATCTTAAAATAACTTATTTAGGCTACAAAGAAATTGTTATGCCAAATATAGTGGTTACCTCCGGAAAAGAAATTGTTTTGGAAATTGGAATGGAAGAAAGTATCAATTCATTAAACGAGATCGAAGTTTCAGGAACAAAGAAAAATGAAACAAATAATGATATGACCAGCGTTAGTGGTAGATCATTTTCTATGGAGGAAGTAAACCGTTATGCGGGTGGACGTTCAGACCCTGCGCGGTTAGCTGCAAATTTTGCCGGTGTAAATTCACCCGACGATTCACGAAACGACATTGTAATTCGTGGTAATTCTCCCAGCGGCGTTTTATGGCGTATTGAAGGATTAAATATTCCAAATCCCAATCATTTTTCTACAGTAGGCACAACAGGTGGCCCTGTTAGCGCTATTAATACAAACGTTTTAAAAAATTCAGATTTTTTCACCTCGGCTTTCCCTTCAGAGTATGGTAATGCTAATGCGGGTGTTTTTGATCTTGGTTTTAGAAATGGTAATGCTAATAAGCGTGAACACACTGTTCAATTAGGCGCTTTAACGGGCTTAGAGGCTATGACAGAAGGCCCCATTAATAAAGAAAAAGGTTCATCCTATTTAATTGCTTACCGTTATTCGTTTACCGGTTTTGCTCAAGCATTGGGTTTAAATATTGGTACAACTGCTACCCCTTTTTATCAAGATCTTTCTTTTAAAGTTAATAGCGGTACTTCTAAATTAGGAAAGTTTACCCTTTTTGGTTTAGGGGCAAAAAGTAGAATAGATTTTTCTCACAATAAAATTGATAGTACCGATTTGTTTGCCGACCCAACTGCCGATAGCTATTTTACCAGCGACGTTGCATTGATTGGATTAAAACATTTTATAAGAGTTAATAGTAGATCGTATTTTAATACTGTTATTGGCGCTACTTATTCAGCATCTGATTTTAATCAAGATTCTATTTCAAAATTTGATTTAAAACCAAAACGTGTTGTAGAAAATAAAGCTACTCGCTATAATTATTCGGTTAATACTTCTTTTAACTCGAAAATTAACTCTAAGTTGTTTTTTAAAGCCGGAGCCATTGGCGAATTGATAAACTTAAACTTAGATTATAGGGATAGATCCTATTCGCCGGATTGGTTGCAAATTTGGGATTTTAAAGATAATACAGCTTTGCTGCAAGGCTACGTGCATGCAAAATATAATTTTACCGATAAATTAAATTTAAACATTGGCCTTCACTCTCAATTTTTAACTTTAAATAATTCGTGGAGTGCCGAACCACGCTTAGGTTTAAAATATCAATTGAATCAAAAAAATACAATAAGCGCCGGTTATGGTTTACACAGCCAAATGCAAGCGGTTGATGTATACTTTTACCGTCAAATAAAAACAGATGGCACATACGACCAAACAAATAAAAATTTGGATTTTACACGCAGTCAGCATTTTGTTTTAGGATACGATTTTTTACCGGCACAAAATTGGCGTATAAAAACCGAAATATATTATCAATATTTATTTAATGTTCCGGTAAATAATTATGCAAGCAGTTATTCTATTTTAAATTCGGGTTCAAGTTTTAATCCTTTCGATCAAAGTAATTTGGTTAATAAGGGAACCGGCGATAATTATGGTTTAGAATTAACCATTGAGAAATTTTTTAGCAAAGGGTATTATGGTTTAATAACCGGCAGCCTTTACGAAAGTAAATATAAAGGCAGTAATGGTAAGGAATATAATACTGCATTTAACGGTAAGTATGTATATAATGTGTTAATTGGAAAAGAATTTAAATTAGGCAAAGCAAAACGTAATACATTTACGGTAGATTTAAAAATGACACAAGCCGGCGGCAGACATTATACACCTATAGATTTAGAAGCTTCGAAACTCGTAAAACAAGAGGTTTTAATGGGTGATGATTTTGCATATAGTGCCCGTAATGCAGATTTTTTTAGATTAGATTTTAAATCGGGTTTTACATTTAATAGTAAAAGATCTAAGTTATCACAGTCGATCTATTTCGATATTCAAAACGTAACCAATAATAAAAATGTGTTTGCACAACGTTATAATTCTATTACAAATAATATAAATACAGCTTATCAAATCGGATTGTTTCCAAACTTTGTTTATAAAATTCAGTTTTAATTGTATGAAAAAAATAGTCATAATTAATGGTCATCCAAAAAAAGGTAGTTTTTGTAATGTGTTATGTGATACCTATAAAGCCGCTGCAAATGCTTCAGGAAACGAAGTAGTGTTAATTAATTTGTATGAGTTAAAATTTAATTTAGACCTACAAAATGGATTTTCAAGTCCAGAGGAGTTAGAGCCGGATATTATTTTTGCACAAGAAAAAATAAAATGGGCGCAACACATCGTTATCGTTCATCCTGTTTGGTGGGGCTCTGTTCCTGCTTTATTAAAAGGTTTTTTTGATAGAACCTTACTGCCGGGCTTTGCATTTAAATATCGCGAAAATAGCGTCATGTGGGATAAATTGTTGGCAGGAAAAACAGCTCGTATTATTTATACATCAGATACACCAATCTGGATATACAAATACTTTTTTATGGCACCTTCGGTTAATCAAGTTAAGAATAGAGTGCTGGAGTTTTGTGGTGTAAAACCTGTTAAAGTCACAGGAATAGGGCCGATCAGAAAATCGACTTCAGAGTTTAGAACTAATTGGATCGAAAAAATTGAATCACTTGGAAAAAATGCATCGTAATTAGTTAGCTAATTTCCTTAATTTTAAGCAATGAGAAAAAACAGTATAAGATTTTTTTATATGGTAGTTGCCGGGATCATTATCTCGCTATTACTTGATTCTATTAAACTTGCCGGCGCAAACGTACATAACCGTTTTTTTGATTTTCTGATTTCTATAATAATTACAATTTTAGTTTGGGAAGGAAATTTAAGGATCGATCATTTTTTGAATATTAAATTTCCTTGGGAAAAAAAGCCCGGAAAACGCATTTTAGTTCATTTACCTGTTAGTGTTATTTATAGTACAACGGTCATTTATTTGTCTATGTTGGCATTTAATAAATACGCTTGTGTTTTGCCAACCGAAACAAAAGATAAATTTATGGCTACGGCAATTGTAATAGGTATTTTGGTAACTATCATTATTTTATCTATTGAGGTTGGAGCGCAATTTTTTGGTAATTGGAAACGATCTTTAGTGGAAATTGAAAAATATAAAACCGAAAATCTGCAAGCTCAATTACAAAATCTTAAAAATCAATTAAATCCTCATTTTTTGTTTAATAATTTAAGTGTATTGTCCTCTCTGGTTTATATCGATCAGGATAAAGCCGTTGATTTTATTAATCAACTTTCTAAGGTATATCGCTATTTGCTGGATAATAAAGATACAGAATTAGTAAGTCTTGAAACAGAATTAAATTTTATAAAAGCCTACACTTACTTGATCAAGATACGTTTTGATAAAAATATTATTTTTAATATAACTATTCCAAAAGATAAAACTGTTTTGTTATTACCGCCACTTTCACTTCAAATGCTTATTGAAAACGCCATTAAACATAACGAAATTTCTGAGGAGCTACCGTTATCTATAGACATCGAAATAAAAGATGACAAGTTGCAAGTATGCAATAATTTGCAAGTACGAATCACAAATGAAGTTAGTTCAAAAACGGGACTTCAAAATATAAAAGACCGCTATCAATTTTTTACAAACGAAGAGGTTGAAGTTTTTCAAACAGAGAAACTATTTTGTGTTAAACTTCCATTATTAAAAGCGCAATGAAAGTAATTGTAATCGAAGACGAAAAATTATCTGCAGACCACTTGGTTACCCTTATAAAAAAGGTTGATCCTGCCATTTCGGTAATAGCAAGGTTTGATTCAGTAAAAAAAAGTATTGAAGAATTTAATAAAGGTTTAAAGGCCGACCTGCTTTTTGTAGATATTCATTTAGCTGATGGTTTAAGTTTTGATATTTTCTCCAAAATTTCCATTGATACACCTGTTATTTTTACTACGGCATATAATGAATATGCTATTAAAGCCTTTGAAATTAATAGTGTAGATTATTTATTGAAACCAATTGGTATTGAAGAGTTAAGCCGTGCAATTGAAAAATTTAAAAAATTAAACGGCTTAAATCAAGCCCTAATTTTAGAAAATATTAGCAACGCCTATCAGGGAATTAATAAACAATATAAAAACAGATTTATGGTAAAAATTGGCGATTCAATTTCGTCTATTAAAAGCGAAGAGATCCTGCATTTTATTTCAGAAGATGGGCTGGTATTAATATCCACCAACAAAGGCAAGCGCTATACCATAGATTATACTTTGGATAATTTAGAAACCTTAATTTCTCCCGAGGTTTTTTTTAGAATAAACCGAAAGGTGATCGTTAATATTAATAGCGTTCAAAAAGTGAGCTCCTATTTTAATAGCCGATTAAAACTGAATACCGAGGCGTTGTCCGACGATGATTCTGTTGTTAGCAGAGAAAGAGTAAATGATTTTAAACTCTGGCTCGATAAGTAATTTAGCTACAAATTATAGTATTTTTTTAGCACTTAAAAATAAAGCCGTTACTTTGCCGTAACGTGTTTGCCATAATAGATATAGAAACCTGCGGAGGTAAATTTAATTACCAAAAAGGTAGGATAACAGAGATCTGTATTATCGTCCACGATGGTTTAGTGGTTGTAGATAAATTTACAACCTTAATTAACCCCGAGTGCTACATCTCGCCTTATTACACCGGCATTACTAATATCACCAACGATATGGTTCGCGATGCTCCAAAGTTTCATGAGGTGGCAAAAAAGATAATTGAAATGACAGAGAATTGTGTTTTTGTGGCACATAACGTTGGGTTTGATTACAATTTTGTGAAAGACGAATTTGCATCTTTAGGTTATAAATATCAACGCGAAACATTATGCACAGTTCGCTTAAGTAGAAAATTAATTCCCGGAAGAATTTCTTATAGCCTGGGTCATTTATGCGCTTCCTTGGGAATTGAGATCTTTGGAAGGCACCGTGCAGAAGGGGATGCCGTTGCAACTGCGCAATTATTCGATCTGCTCATTCAATTAAAAAATCAGAATCCACTCTATAAAAATAAAGGGGTTGTTGAATTAATGACACGCCGAGTTGATAATATTAAAAAATACATTTTAGATAAATTGCCCGAAAGTTGTGGCGTGTATTATTTTTTGAATAAGGATGGTGAGATAATTTATATTGGAAAAAGCGTTAACATGTATACGCGTGCGCAAAGTCATTTTGGTACCGAAGAACGTAAAGGTAAAAAAATGTTGAACGATCTTTATAATGTAGATTTTATTGAAACAGGAAGTGAATTAGTTGCTTTGTTATTAGAAGCCGAAGAAATAAAAAAACATAAACCGCTTTATAATCGAAAAAGCAAAGCCGATATTTTTACGCATAGTATAGATTGGTTTAAAAATAAAGAAGGTATTATTCATTTTAAAATTGTGCCTTACGATGAGTCAGAAAATTCATTAGTTGCTTTTACAAATTATTCTTCTACCCGCGAACGATTAGAGAGTTGGATAGACGAGAAAGTATTGTGTTTACAATACTGTTCTTTAACCAGCGAGGGAAGTTTTTGTTTTAATCATCAAATAAAAAAATGTAATGGTATTTGTGCTGAGGAAGAAGAGGCGGAAGAGTATAACAAGCGCGCACAACAAATTATAGATCAATATTCTTTTCATCATTCTGATTTTGCAATTATAGAAAAGGGAAGAAAGCCGGAAGAAAATGCTTTGATCCTTATTGAAAACGGGCATTATGTTGGTTTTGGATATTTTGATAGTTCGGATAATTTCAGTTCACGAGAAGAAATTGCCGGCTTAGTTAAACGTAGTTTGTATTATCCTGATTCGGATGGATTGGTGCAAACCTGGCTGAGAAAAAGTAAACGAAGGGTGATTGATCTTTAATGAAACAAATAAAAAGGATCGTGTCGATTATTTTAACCAATTTTACAGTGAAAACAAATGGGAATGGAATTAACTGATACAACCGTAATAGAGCAAACTCAAAAATGGATAAAAACTGTTGTGATAGACATGAATTTTTGTCCCTTTGCTGCAAAGGCAATGCTTAAAAAGAGCATTCATTATTCGGTATCAAATACAAACGATCTTAAAACAACTTTAGAAATATTGATCAAAGAGTTGCAGTATTTGGATACTAATGAAGAAATTGAAACTACTTTTTTAATTTTTCCAAATCAATTTTCCGATTTTGAAACCTATTTGGATCTGGTTGCTACTGCCGAAGAATTAATGGAGCAGGAGGGATATGAAGGTACTTATCAATTAGCGAGCTTTCATCCGGATTATCGTTTTGAAGGGGAAGATAAAGATGATGCCGCAAATTATACCAACCGTTCTGTTTATCCAATGCTGCATTTATTGCGCGAAGATAGTATCACAAAAGCTTTGGCCTTATATAAAGATCCTGAACTAATTCCGGAACATAATATTAAATTGGCCAGAGAGAAAGGTTTGCTTTATATGCAAATGCTAAGAGCGGCGTGCTTATAGAGCAATTAAAAAATTGAAGGTAAGCAGTTTTATTATCAAGACTTAGTCTTGTGTGTTTTGACTTTCGTCATTTCTTAATTGTTTATCAAACACAAAAGTGCCAAATGGAATTAGCGAAGCGCCGAATGCGATCACTGCTTTTTTAAACGACCATTTGTATTGGTTCCAAACAATTAAAAGGAATATACCATAGGCTACAAATAAAATGCCATGCATCCAACCGGTATATTTTACAGCAAGTTCAAAGCCAAAATAATATTTTAGTGGCATGGCAACGCACAATAGAAATAAATAAGAAATTCCTTCGAGCAGTGCAATTAACCTGAATTTGCCTAGGTTGGTCTTTAAAAATTGAGTAAACATAAATCGTAATTGTAAATCCTAAAGATAGATTTATTTAGAATGTAAAGTTGAAAATAAGTCTTTAGATACTAATTAATTAAAGGTTGTTTTGTGATTAAATGTAAATCGGCTGCCTTTTTTAGTATCAATAATTAATTCAGCATCTATTTGGTCTGCTAATAATTGAATTAATTGAATGCCAAAACTCTTATTATTATTTACATCAAAGGATTTAGGAAGTCCTTGTCCATTATCAGAAATTATTAAAGCGTTTTTTTTGATCATAACAAAGATCTTTCCTTTGTTTTTTGGGAATGCATATTTAAAGGAATTACTGATCACTTCATTTAATATTAATCCTATTGGGATCATTTTATTAATTTCAAACG
>JALHPG010000099.1 GCA_022842625.1 Bacteroidia bacterium
ATCTGGAAGTGTGATATGTAACGGACAAACAGCAACTTTAACTGCAAGTGGAGCTCTTACTTATAGCTGGACAAACGGACCAAATGCAACCTCATACACAGTTAGTCCTACAACCAATACAACTTATACGGTTGCTGCTACTGGGGTAAATTCTTGTACGAATACTACAACTTTTTTGCAAAACGTTTCGTTGTGTACTAATCTTAATGAGGTAAGCCAGTTATCAGAAATTGATCTATTTCCAAACCCTACCAATAGTGAGGTGAATATGGAATTTACTGATCTTGGCAAAAAGACGATTGAGATCTGGGATCTTTTAGGAAAGAAAATTTATTCAACAACAGTTTACGAGAGCCCGAGCCTTAAAATAAATGTTAGTTCGTTTAATAAGGGAATTTACACAATAGTAATAAAGGGTGACGCTATAACGGTTACAAAAAAATTAATTGTAGAATAATACGCTAACACTCACAATACATTTATTTAACCTGCTCTGTAAAAACAGAGCAGGTTTTTAATTTTTTAATAATCTACGCACAATACTCAAGTAATGTAAGATGGTCAAATTTGTAAAACTCTTTTAATGAAGACATTTTACAAAACAATTGTACTTTCAGATATCCATCTAGGGATAAAGGCCAGTAAGGCAAAAGAAGTGGTGCACTTTTTAAAACATCACAAATGCGAAACACTAATTTTAAACGGCGATATTGTCGATGGCTGGCAGTTGCGTAAATCCGGTAAGTGGACCAAACAACACAGTAATTTTTTTAAACACATTATTAGTCTTACCGGCAAAAAGAAATGTAAGATCATTTATCTGAGAGGAAATCACGATGATTTTTTAGAACAAATGATGCCGCTTAAAATTGGAAACTTTTCGATCAGAAAATATTATATCCATTATGGTGTAGAGAAAAAATATTTTGTTACTCATGGAGATCTATTTGACAACGTTACCACAAAACTTAAATGGATAGCTAAATTGGGCGATGTGGGTTACACATTTTTATTATGGTTAAACCGACATTATAATACTTACCGTGAAAAAAAAGGATTACCCTATTATTCATTATCGCAAGTTGTAAAAGCTAAAGTTAAATCTGCTGTTTCCTTTATTTCTGATTTTGAAAATGAATTAGCCAAAGTTGCAAAGTCTCGTAACTGCCATGGTATTATTTGCGGACACATTCATCAACCTGCCATTAAAATGATTGATGGTGTAGAATATTTAAACTCCGGCGATTGGGTAGAAAGTTTGACTGCCTTAGTAGAAGATACAGAAGGCAATTGGAAAATAATTTACTATAAAGATTGGCTGGCACAACTTCCGCCAAAGATTAAAAAAAGTAAAGCAGACCTGGCAATTAATGAAATTTTACCACACGGTGTAACAATAAACAACAATGGATAATTCAGTAAAAAAGAAATACATTTTAGCCGTTCAAGGCGAAGGGCGAGGGCATATGACCCAAGCAATGACCGTTTATGATATGTTGATAGAACAAGGTCATACGGTTTCTGCAGTAATTTTGGGGTCGAGTGGGGCAAGAGATATTCCTGCTTTTTTCTTTGAAAAGGTTAAAGCTCCCATTATTCAAGTGCAAAGCCCAAATTTTGTAACCGATAAAAAAAATAAAAGCATAAATGTAACTAAGTCTGTAATACATAATTTTAAAAAAATTGAAACTTTTAAGACGAGTTTAAGAACAATCGATGCTTTAATGAAAGAGCATGAGCCGGATGTAGTAATTAATTTTTTCGATCTTTTAATCGGTTTATACTATCGATTTTATAAACCAAAAGCAAAAATGATATGTGTTGCACATCAGTATATTTATTTTCATCCAGATTTCGAATTTCCGGCCGGACGTTGGATAGATAAGGCTTCTATAAAATTCTTTACTAAATTAACCGCTACAGGTTCTTCAAAAAATTTAGCCTTGTCTTTCTATAAGATTCATACTACCAATGAAGATGTTGTTGTAGTGCCACCCTTACTAAGAAAAGAGATCTTTGAATTGGAAACTAAACACGATGATTTTTATTTAGTGTATTTAGTTAACAATGGTTATTTTGAGGAATTGTTAGAATGGCATAAATCTAATCCGAACATCGAATTACATTGTTTTACCGATCAGCCCGAAAAAATTTATTTAAACTATAGTTTTGATAAAGAAAAATTGTTTGTTCATGCCATAAACGACACGTTGTTTTTAGAAATGATGAGTCGAGCAAAGGGCCTAGCTAGTAGCGCTGGATTTGAAAGTGTATGCGAGGCCATGTATTTAGGCAAACCTGTTTTAATGGTACCTATCCAGGGGCATTACGAGCAATTTTGTAATTCGAGAGATGCTTATAAGGCAGGAGCAGGAATTTTTTCTGATAGATTTGATCTAACAAAACTTGCCAATTTTTCTACTACATTTGACGGAACAAATACCTGGTTTAAAAATTGGATCGTAAATGCAAAACACAGAATCTATAACGAGATCATCAGCCTCTGATATGCCGCGTAAATTATTATTTATAGTTAATCCAAACGCGGGAAAAAAAATCTCCGGAACTTTGATCGATACTATTCGTAAAGAGTTTCCGCAAAATATTTATTACCAAATTGTTATTTGGAAGGATAAAGATCATTTTAAAGAAGTGTTGGATATTTTACATTCGCAGGACTATACGGATGCTATTGCTGTTGGCGGTGATGGCACTGTTAATGCGGTTGCTAAAAGTATTATTGGAACAACTATGGCGCTTGGAATTGTTCCTGCGGGCTCAGGAAATGGTTTGGCGCGAACATTGGGCATTTCTATGGATGTTGAAGAAGCCATCAAACAAATCGCAAAAGGCCTTACAACCAAAATTGATCACGGCATAGTAAACGGTATCCCGTTTTTTTGCACAAGTGGTATTGGGTTTGATGCACATATAGGGAATTTATTTGCAACATCTACTAAGCGTGGTTTGCAGAGTTATATTAAGATAACTATTTCCGAACTTTTTAAATATCGCGCAAAAGAGTATACGCTAAATTTTAATGATCAAATAATAAAACGTAAAGCATTTTTAATTACAGTTGCTAATGCGGGTCAATATGGAAATGATTTTTACATTGCGCCATTGGCAAGTATGCAAGATGGTTTGTTTCATGTGGTTGTATTAAAACCCTTCACTGTATTCCATCTTCCGGGTTTATTGGCAAAAATTTTAATGCGGAAAGCGAATTTAAGTAGCAGGGTAGAAACCTATATCACCAAAAGAATTACCATAACAAGAGATGAAAAGGATACTATTCATTTTGATGGAGATCCTGCTGTTGAAGGAAAAGAAGTGGTGTTTGAAAACATGCCAAATTCTCTTAATGTAATTATTGGCGATAAGTTTAAAGCTTCTTAATATAATCTAAAAATAGATCAAGCGCTTTTCTTTTATCGGCATCTAAATTGTAATCAATTCGCTTAACTAAGTATTCTATCGTTTGGTCTTTTGACAAGCTTTTTAAATTATAGTCTTCTTTAATGGCCGACAAAACATTATCGATACCGTGTTTTAAAACAGAATTAAATTCTTTGATAAATTCTTGAGGTAATTTTTCGGTGCTAACCCAAGCTGCAAAAACAAATGGTAAGCCTGTAAATTTTTTCCATTCTTCTGCAAGATCATATTCGTATTTAAATTTTCCATTCAGCTCAAAAGTTCTGTCGCCTATAACAACAGCTGCATTTGTGTCTTTAATTTCATTTTCAAATCCGGGCATGGCATCTAAATAATCAACTTCAAAGTCCCAAAAGAATTTAAAAAGCACTTTAGTTAAAGTAATTGATGATTTTGACTGATAATCTAAGGTTACAGTTTTAATTTCATTTAAGGGAACTTGACTGTAAAGTTTTACGCTATCCACTTTGCCATTGGCGCCAATGCAATAATTTGTTTCAATAAAATAAGTGTCTAGTTTAGGCAACAAAGCCACAGGTACAAGCGCCAGATCTACTTGTTTGAATTTTAATTTTTGAGCACAAATACTGGGAATATCTTCTTGCAGATCTATCTTTTGCATGATATCACTGCGCTTAAGTGCCCATTTAAAGGGCAATGTATTGGTATAATTAACTATGGATATTTTTATCATTATGCTGTTAAAGGATGTGTAAAAATAAACATAATATATAAATCCAATTTTTTTATCTTTAGGCCGTAATTATGAGTGATAATAAATATCAATTAAGAGGGGTTTCGGCCGGTAAAGAAGATGTTCATGCTGCGATAGCAAATTTGGATAAAGGATTGTTCCCGAAAGCCTTTTGTAAAATCGTGCCGGATACTTTAGGGGGTAGTAATGATCATTGTTTGATCATGCATGCCGATGGCGCAGGAACTAAATCATCCTTAGCGTATATGTATTGGAAAGAGACCGGCGATTTGAGTGTTTGGAAAGGAATTGCACAAGACGCAGTGATCATGAACGTTGATGATCTAATTTGTGTTGGCGCTACTGATAATATTTTATTATCATCAACAATTGGAAGGAACAAGAATTTAATTCCCGGAGAGATTATTTCGGCAATAATAAACGGAACAGAAGAGGTTTTAAAAAGTTTACGAGATAATGGAATAACAATTTATTCAACAGGCGGCGAAACTGCTGACGTTGGAGATATTGTGCGAACTTTAATTGTTGATAGTACGGTTATTTGCCGAATGGAGCGTAACAAAGTTATTTCTAATGATAATATAAAAGCGGGAAATGTAATTGTTGGGTTGTGCAGTTACGGAAAAGCAACTTACGAAACTGAATATAATGGTGGAATGGGCAGCAATGGCTTAACCAGCGCTAGACACGACGTTTTTAATAAAAATTTAGCAAAAAAATTCCCCGAAAGTTTTGATGCTGCTTTACCCGAGAGTGTTGTTTATACCGGTGGATTAAATTTGACTGATAAAATATCGGTATCCTATTCTACTGCTGATTCTAAAATTGTAACCGAGCAAATAGATGCAGGTAAATTAGTATTATCACCAACCAGAACTTATGCACCAATAATTAAAAAAATAATCTCTGAACTCGGAGCTAATATTAATGGTGTTGTGCATTGCAGTGGTGGCGCTCAAACCAAAGTGTTACATTTTTTAAATGATGGCTTGCATGTTATAAAGGATAATTTATTTGACTTACCACCTTTGTTTAAAACCATTCACGACCAAAGTCATACCGATCATAAGGAAATGTATAAGGTGTTTAATATGGGTCACCGCATGGAGATATATGTAGATGAGCAATTTGCAGAAAAAATAATTTCAATAAGCAAAAGCTTTAATGTAGACGCTCAAATTGTTGGAAGAGTAGAGAAGGGTGATGGTAAAAAAGTAACCATTAATTCTGAGTTCGGAACCTTCGTGTATTAAATTCCAAGGCAATTAATGTGATCGTTATCTGTTACTATCAAATATTTTTTGTTGTTATTAAATAGATCGCTAACCATTGGTAAAGCTGATGCTTTTATGGATTTTGTTTTTTGTATTATCTGATCAAATATAATTAGTTCTTGTTTATTTTTACTAAAAGATAAAAAGAATGATTGGCTTTCGTTCGAATAAAAATCGCTTTCGCTTAACTCACTGTCTATAGTTTTTTCAAATAACAGATTTCCATTTAAATTATAAGCAAGAATGCCATTAGGTTTTGTAATGAGGATATCCGTTGCTTTATTGTCATCAATCTGAATAAATTTTATAGCAGCAGAGTCGATAGAAAGGTTTAACTTTTCAATTATTTTTTTGTCTGAAAAAGAGATCTTATTTATTAAATTATTTTTATCGTCGATATAAATAAGGTAAGTTGAATTAATATTATTTGTAGCATCGGTATAAAAAGCAGAGCAATTTTCTATTGTTTTATTTTTTAAACCTATCCTACCTTCGCCTTTTCTGCTAAAAGTATATATTTTACCTTCCTTATCCACGGCTATTAAATAATCACTCAAGCCTACTTTTGCATATTGTATTGGCAAATTCACTTCGGCATCTGTTTTAACTGGAGAAAATTTATCTTGCTTTACACCGTAGATCGAGTAGTTATAGATCATTTTGTTTTTGCAAGCAATAAACAATCGATAATCTTTATCGTTGTCATAATCAATTACACTTAGTTCAGAGGTTGAGGCATCCGGCAACTTTACAGGATAACCTTGCACATATTTTCCGTTCCTATCAATTAAGTGTAAATAATTTTCACTGCTAAATAGTAATTGGTATTTATTATTTTTGAAAATATCTACCGTAAAGATCTTAGAGCTTATTTTTTCGTTCAGTTTTTTCTTCCATAAAATAGTTCCTTTAGCATTAATCAAATAAAGATTCCCTTCCGTGTCCTGAATGGTTAATTCATTTTCGTTGGATGTATGATTTGTAAATCTTTGGGCCTGCATTGCTGCCGGCGCATCAAGTTTTAGGGTCCATAAAACATTTTGTTCTTTATTCGCCGTTTCAGCTTCATTCATTAACTGGCAACGGAACTTAAAATTATTGGCATTATTGCTTATGGTAAAACAAAAGTGTTTAAAATTTCCGAACGGATCTTTATCGCCTTTAGTTTCAAAATTAAAAATGGTTTTAATTTGATCTTTGTTTTTATTAGGGGAATTATATAGTAAATAATTAAAATTTTCTGAGAGATTTTGATTTTTATAAGCATTAAAACTTTCGTTTTGTTCAATGGTGTTTCCTTTTTTTAATCTTATCACCAATTCTAATAGTTCGGATCGGTTTTCGGAAAAGAAAATGTGTGAATTATAAAGTGCTGCATAATTTGTTGTTAAATTAAAAAACGAACTAAATAATTTTAAAGATTTTTTTAAGGCTTTTGTTTTAAGTTTGTAGATCATTATTGAATCTTGTAAAAAAAGCGAATCACTCATATAACCTAAGTGTTCTGTGCCTTTTAAAGTATCTGGAATTTTTAACAGGATATATTTTTGATCAGGTATTTTTGTTTCAAAATTTACAAGATAGTTTTCTGTGTTTTGGTAAAACTCTTTTTCAATATTAAAAAGCGCACTGTCTGTTACCAGCTTCCAATAATCACCGTTTTTGTTGGGATAAAGCTTATTTACGTTATCGTTTAGTTGATCGAATGAACTAAAGCCATAAGCTTTGATGGAAGATGTGTTGAGTGGTAAAAGATTTAAAAAATCTGTACTTTGTGGTTTTTGGTCATATAAAACAGAGCTGATCTCAGATCTGTCCGGCTTCAAATACCCGTTAATTGTTAGTTGCGAAGGCTCAAGGTTAATACTGCCTGCCGAAAAACCATTTTCACAGAATGCCGATAGATTTAATTTAGAAGAAGCCTTGCTCTTTAAATATAGTTGATGGTTTACAAAAACAGATAACGTTGCGTTTTCTTCCAGCGTATTTTTAAATTCTATAAATTGCTTATCGTTTTGAATTTTTGTTGTGCTTGTATTAAGCGCTAATTCAATTGTTTCTCTTTTATTAGAGATAATTGCTACACCATTGTTTAAAGTAAAGTAGAATTTATTGAGCTTATTTAAATTAAACTCAAAAATATCTTGCTGAGTTTTAGTTGCATTTAAAATCCTGGTTAATTCGGCAATAATTATTTCTTGATTACCTAAACGTTTAATATTAAATGAGCTTAGCCAGCTAAGGTCTTTTTCATATAAGGCAAAATGAATGGTATTTTTCTTTACCATTTCTTCTATCATGGGATTTGTAGTAAAAACAGAATCGAAGGAATTAAGTGTGCTGCAAAATGAATTGACATCGCCAAATAATTTTAATTTATCTGCAATTAAACTTTGAGAATTTATTTTTTTATTGAGATCAAAAAAATCATTTGTTGTTAAATACAACAAACAGTTATTGGGTAAAACGGAAATAGCATCAACTTTTGGTTTTTTACTGTTTTTTAAACTTAAATAAGCCCAAATTGCAAAAGCAAGGGCTAAAACAATGAAAAGACCAAAAAATATTTTTTTAACTAGAGACATTATTTACCTAAGCTACAAATAACAACCTTTAGAAAATTCCCTAAAAAAGAGAGTTTTACATAAAGCATTGTGGATTACTAGAGCTCTAATGTTAGTTGTTTTGGAAGTAGTTGAAATGTTAAGCGATGGATTGGTGTAACGCCGTGTTTTCTGATCGCATCTCTGTGTTTTTTTGTTGGGTAACCCATATTTTTATCCCAGTTGTATTCGGGATATTTTTCTGCCATTGCCTGCATGTGATCATCTCTATATGTTTTTGCCAAAATGCTTGCGGCGGCTATGCTTAAAAACTTTCCATCACCTTTAATAATGCATTGGTGCGGAATTTTTTTATAGGCTTTAAAACGGTTTCCGTCAATTAGTAATAATTCAGGTTTAGTTTTTAATTTGTCTATTGCACGATGCATGGCTAAAAAAGACGCATTTAAAATATTTATCTCGTCAATTTCTTTGTGATCTACAATTCCTAAAGCCCAACAAATTGCTTGATCTTCAATTTCAGGGCGCAATTCGTACCTATCTTTATCGCTTAATTTTTTGCTGTCGTTTAACCATTTGTTTTTATAATTTTTTGGTAAAATAACCGACGAGGCATAAACCGGTCCGGCTAAACAACCTCTGCCGGCCTCATCACAGCCGGCTTCAATTAAATTTTTATCAAAATAGGATCTTAGCAATGTAAGTAGTTAGTTTAGTTTTTCTAAACATGTTTTAATGGCATCAAAGTCAGGAAGGTCGCTTGCTTTTTCAAGAACTTCGGCATATTTAAGTTTCCCCTCTTTATCGATCACAAATGCAGAGCGCTTACTTACACCCTTCATTCCTAAAATAAAGTCGTGGTATAAACTGCCATAAGCAGCAGAAACTTCTTTATTAAAGTCGCTCAAAAGGTCAAAATTTAACTTTTGTTCTTCCTTAAATTTCCCTAAAGTGAATAGCGAATCAACCGAAATGCCAAAAACAACTGCGTTTAGTTGGTTGTAAAGGCTGTAATTGTCTCTGATATTACAAAGTTCTGCTGTGCAGGTGCTTGTAAATGCTAAAGGAAAAAATAAAAGCACCACGTTTTTGCCTTTAAGATCACTTAACGCGATCTCTTTTTTTTCGGTATTATGGAGCTTGAAGGCGGGTGCAGTTTGATTTAAAATAAGACTCATACTAATATTTGTTAACAGTTTAATTTTAAACAATATTACCTTTAAATCGTTTAAAAAGTAATTTATACTTTTACACAAAATATTAAATCACTTAAAAAAATAAAAATATGTCAAGTTTAGTAAGTAAAAAGGCACCATCGTTTAAGGCAGGTGCAATTGTTAATGGTGGAGAGATGGTTGAGAACTTCTCTTTAGATCAGTATATTGGTAAAAAATATGTAGTGTTTTTCTTTTATCCAAAAGATTTCACTTTTGTATGTCCAACAGAATTACATGCTTTTCAGGAGAAATTAAAAGAGTTTGAAAGTCGCAACTGTGCAGTTGTTGGCTGCAGTACCGATACTGAAGAAAGTCATTGGGGATGGTTACAAATGGAAAAAAAGGCCGGAGGAATTAAAGGTGTTACTTACCCGATCGTTGCAGATACAACAAAAACCATTTCTTTAAATTATGGAACTTTATTTGGAGATTATGATGTAAACGAAGCAGGTGATTTGATCGCAACCGGTCCAATGATCGCTTTTAGAGGGTTATATTTGATCGATAAAAAAGGTATCGTTCGTCACCAATTAATTAACGATCTTCCGTTAGGACGCAATGTTGATGAAACTTTACGTATGGTTGATGCTTTACAGTTTTTTGAAGAAAATGGTGAAGTTTGTCCTGCCAACTGGACTAAAGGAAGCGAAGGTTTAAAAGACACGCATGCAGGTGTTGCTGATTATTTAAGCAAACACTAATAATATAACTTAATCACAAAAAGCCAAGCAGAAATGTTTGGCTTTTTTTGTTTTATGTACTACATTCATTATCATGAAATGGGCTTGCCTTTTATTTTTTCAACTTAGTATATTCTTTTGCTTTTCGCAGGATGTTGAAGTGTTATCGGTCTCATCCTTTAAGCACGATTATCTTGTAAGTGAGATGCAATATCTTGAAGATTTAAATGATACCGGCAAAACTCAATACATTGCAACTTTAAAAATTAGTGGTGCTCACGGAAACGAAATCATAGGACATTGGCTTAATTTGCTTAACATGAAAGCTAAGCGCTTAGGGGCAAATTTATTTTATGTTGAAAGTTATGTTGAAGATGAATTAAAAGCTGATCTGATAGTTAAAATGTACTTTGGCGGCTTAAATTTTATAACTGCAAATACTAATAAAGCAGATAAAAATAAGATCTATATTTTTAATCAAAGTCGATCAAAAAACGACACCGGATCTTTTTACATGAATCAAAAAAAAATAACTTTTGACCCCAAAACATATTATACCATAGAGACAAAGCAATTTCAGCTTTACAACTTAAGTAGTAATGGAAAAAAGTCAACAACTGTAAATGAAAGTTTTCCAAGAAATGGCATTTCTGTTTTTTATATTATTCCAAATGGTAAAAACAGCATTATTGCTAGCAATTCTCCGGTGATGCGGAAAAATGGATTATCAATAAATTTCAAAAAAAATAAACCCTTAAAGTGCAAATATACATTTGGGAGATTTGCAATGGAGATCTATAAATTAAAGGAATAAAAAAAGCCACTTGATAATTATCAAATGGCTTTAAGAAAATCCTATTTTTATTTAAGCATCGTAATCAATAACTACTTTTTCTGTTAAAGGATGTGCCTGACAGGTTAAAATAAAACCTTCTTCTACTTCTGCATCGGTTAATGCAAAATTTGCATCCATTTTTACTTTACCTTCTAAAACTTTTGCTCTGCAGGTACAACAAACTGCTCCCTTGCAGCTAAACGGCGCGTCAACACCTGCTTCAATAGCAGCATCTAAAATACTGATACTGCTGGTTTGTAATTCAAAATCAGTTTCAATTCCGTATTGTAAAACCTTAATTTTTGATTTTACATTTGCGCCTAAAGAATTGTTTTCTTCTTTATTTACGGCGTCGATCACCGCATTAAAATATTCAATATGGATTTTTTCTTTTGCGATTTTTAATCCCTCTAATGTAGTTTTAACGTTTTCCATCATTGGACCCGGGCCGCAAATAAAATATTCGTCAGCATTTACACCTCCAAAATTTTCAATTAAGGCTAAAGCTTTTTCTTTTGTAACAATTCCCTTTTGAAGATCCGAAATTTGTGATGCAGGTTGATCAAGAACATAAACCACTTTTAAATTTGGATTTGAGGCGGCTAAACCGTCAAGTTCCGTTTTAAAAATGGTACTTTCTTCATTTTTGTTAGCATAGATCAACGTTATTGTACTTTGTTTTTCAACATATAACACGCTTTTAATAATACTCATCATAGGAGTAATACCGCTTCCGCCGGCAAATAAAACATAGTTCTTTTTATTACCACCTGATAATACTGAATGGAATGTTCCCATAGGCGTCATCACTTCCATGGTTGCGCCAACTTTTAACTCTCGGTTAATGAAAGTAGAGGCTCTTCCGCCGGAAACTTCTTTTACGGCAACACGTATTTCTTTTTCGTAAGGACTAGAACATAAACTGTATGAACGACGAATTTCCTCACCTTTAACTGTTAATTTTAGGGTTATGTATTGGCCCTGCTTGAATTGATATTCGGGCTGTTGTTGCGGTGGAACTTCGAAAGAAACCGAAACTGCATCAGCGGTTTCGCGTTTAATGTCTTTAACTTTTAGGGTGTGAAATCGTGCCATAATTCAATAAATTGGATGCAAAAATAGGGCTTTGAAAGCGATAAAAAAATTTATTTAGGTTTATCGTCATTGCTTTGTATAAATCCACCATTTTTTTGGTTTAAAACCGCATTAATCCTATCTTTGCAAGAACTATAATTGTGTTAAATATGGCTGTTATAAATTTTGAAGAGTTATTTGAGACTAAGTTGGCGAAAAATGAAATGGTTGAACCCAAGGATTGGATGCCGGATAACTATCGTAAGCATTTGATAAGACAAATATCACAACACGCGCATAGCGAGATTGTTGGTATGTTACCGGAAGGCAATTGGATCACTAGAGCGCCAAGTTTGCGCGCTAAATTGGTTTTATTAGCAAAGGTGCAAGATGAAGGTGGGCACGGCCTTTACCTTTATACAGCAGCCGAATCCCTAGGTACCAGCCGCGATGAGATGTTAGATGCGTTATTAACTGGAAAAGCAAAATACTCTTCTATTTTTAATTACCCAACTTTAACCTGGGCAGATGTTGGAGCAGTGGGTTGGTTAGTGGATGGTGCTGCCATCATGAATCAGGTAATGCTACAAAGAACTTCTTACGGACCTTATGCTCGCGCAATGGTGCGTATTTGTAAAGAAGAAAGTTTTCATCAGCGTCAAGGGTACGAAATTATGACCCATTTAGCTTTTGGAACGCCTGCGCAAAAAGAAATGGCACAAGATGCGTTAAACCGTTGGTGGTTTCCAACTTTAATGATGTTTGGCCCTCCTGATATTGAAAGTCCGAATAGTGAAAATGCAATGAAGTGGCGTATTAAACGCGAAACAAATGATGAATTACGTCAGCGTTTTGTAAATCAAACCATGCCTCAGATCGAATATTTAGGTTTAACTGTTCCTGATAAAAATTTAAAGTGGAACGAAGCAAAAAAAGGTTTTGATTTTAGCGAACCGGATTGGGCTGAATTTAAAAACGTAATAAAAGGGAACGGACCGTGTAATAAGGAGCGGTTGGCTTCACGCAATAAATCTCACAACGAAGGTGCTTGGGTGCGCGAAGCGGCAAGTGCTTACGCAAAAAAGCAAAACGAAAATTACGTTGCGGCATAAGAAATAATTTGAGCATTTAGTTTTTAAATAACTAAATCTCGCAAATAGCTTAACAAATAGAACTAAACAATAAAACAACAATATGAGTAACGATTCTCAAGGCCCATTATGGGAAGTGTTTTTACAAAAGAAAGCGGGACAACCGTTTGTACATTGCGGCAATTTACATGCTTATGATAAAGAAATGGCGTTGCAAAATGCACGTGATCTGTATACACGTCGTAACGAAGGTATGTCTATTTGGGTAGTGCCTAGCAGTGCAATTGTTGCAAGCAGTCCAGAAGATATGGGTTCGTTTTTTGAACCTGCAAACGATAAAATTTTTCGTCACCCAACTTTTTACCAAATCCCTGATGGCGTTGGCCACATGTAAAATAAAAAACAATGACATCACAGGAAGCATTATATAATTATACGCTAAGGCTTGGAGATACAAGTTTGATTCTAGCTCAACGTTTAAGTGAGTGGACAGGACATGGTCCGTTTTTAGAAGAAGATCTGGCCTTAACCAATATTGCCTTAGATATTTTTGGCCGCGGAAAAAGCTTATTAGAATATGCCGCTAAATTAGAAGGTAAAGGTAGAACAGAAGATGACCTTGCTTTTTTTAGAAACGACAGAGAATATTTTAATGCACTTATAACCGAACAACCAAATGGCGATTATGCCAAAACTATTATCAGACAAGCAATAATTGATTGTTTTGATCTGTTGTTTTATACAGAATTGGCAAAGAGTAAGGATACTACTTTAGCGGGAATTGCAGAGAAATCAATAAAAGAAATTACCTACCATAAACGTCACAGTTTTAGTTGGGTTAATCGTTTTGGTAACGGAACAGATGAAAGTTTATCGCGCGTACAAAACGGGTTAAATGAAATTTGGCCTTATGCAGGCGAATTATTTGAGATGAATGAGGTTGATTCTGTATTGATAAAGGAAGGAGTAGCAATTGATCTAAATATTATAAAACCTATTTGGGAAAAGGAGTTGGCTCAATTATTTGCAAAAGCAAATTTAGTAATACCTGAAGGGACTTATGCTCACACGGGTAGCCGTAGGGCTTTGCACTCAGAACATTTAAGTTATATTTTGGCAGAAATGCAATCTATTCCAAGAATGCACCCA
>JALHPG010000100.1 GCA_022842625.1 Bacteroidia bacterium
CAAAGGCAGATCAGACGTTTGGGCTACATGTCGTAAAAATAATTCACGTTGATTCATTGTACAGTCGTTAGAATTTATTAACTAGTCAATAGTCTTAGATCTTTTTTAAGATGATGAACAATTCTCTACCCGATCTTGGTTTTACAGAATTGTGGGCAGTTTCATAAACCAAGGGATCAAATAGGGTTTTAAAATAGTCTACATACTCATCTTTAGAACCTCCAAAAGGCGGTTTATCTTTATTTAAAACATCGTTAAACAATAAACCAACTAATTTGCCTTTTGGATTTAAAAGTTCGTGAACCTTCTTAAAATAATTTTTTCGAAGCGTTTTATTAATGGCGCAAAAAAAAGTTTGTTCAATGATCAGATCGAATTTCAGATCCCTGATCTCAAAAAAATCAGAAAGCAGTAAATGATCTGCACCAATTTTAGGGCAACGTTGTAATAAATTTTTTAATGGTTGTTCGGCAAAATCACAAACATAAACATTTGTAAATCCTTTATTTACAAGATATTCAGCCTCGTAGGCGTTGCCCGCACCCGGAATTAAAATGACTAAATTTTTATCGGTTATCTGATCGAAATAATCTTTAAGCGGTGGTGATATCTGACCCAGATCCCAACCAAAATCATCGTTAAGATATCTATCATCCCAATATTTTGCGCTTAGATCGTGGCTCATTCCTCTTCTTCTAAAACTTTAAGCTTTACGGTATCAACACTTTGTCTGGTACGTTTTATAATAGTTAATTCATAACCATCTTTTTTACGCTTATCGTTAACGGCAGGAATTCGCCCGAAAATATAATTTATGTAGCCGGAAACTGTTTCGTAGTGAGTGTTTTCAGGCAAAGCAATTGGCAATGCATCGTTCACATCGGCAATAGTAGCCTGGGCATTCACAATATATTCTGTATCACTTTTTTTCTCAACATTTGGTTTTTCCTCGTCGTGCTCGTCTTGTATCTCACCAACCAATTCCTCAATAATATCTTCCATGGTAATTAAACCGGCAGTTGATCCAAATTCATTGGTAACAATAGCCATTTGAATGTGGTGCTTTTGAAAATCTCTCAACAGTTCATTGATCTTCATACTTTCCGGTATAAAATGTACCGGACGCATAATATCTTTTAAGGTTCTGAATTTATTTTCTATTAATGCTTTTAAAAGGTCTTTGCTATGCACAATACCAATTACATTATCAATATCTCCTAAATAAATTGGTATCCTCGAAAATCCTTCTTCAATAACACGTTTAGTGATCTCCCCCTTACCTAACTCTACATCTAGCGCCACTACTCTATTTTGCGGCACCATGATCTGCTTTACGATACGATCATCAAAATCAAAAACATTTTGAATTAATTCGTTCTCACTTGGTTTTATAGCGCCACCCTCTTCACTTTCTGTTAAGATCAATCGTAATTCCTCCTCAGTATGCACTTCATCTTCTCCCACCTTCTTCACGCCAATTACACGTAATACAACATTAGATGTTTTGTTTAATAACCAAATAAACGGCGAACAAATAAAATAAAATATCCTTAGCGGCCAGGCAAATAATAACAACGAATCCATACTAAATTTAATACCGATCATTTTTGGGATCTGTTCACCAAGCGTAACATGAAAAAATGTTAGCAACGTTAATGCTATTGGTAAAGAAACACTGTGTACATTAACCGGATTGGTAACCCAGCCCGTGCTTGAAAACACGCGTTGTACTACCTGCGAAATAACCTCTTCTCCAACGGCACCTAAAGCTAATGAGGCTAATGTTATTCCTAATTGGGTTGCAGAAAGGTAAGCATCAAGTTTGGATAAAAGTGATTTGGCTAGCTTTGCCCTTGCGCTTCCTTTTTTGACTAAAACATCCAGTTGAGAAGCTCTAACTTTTACTAAAGCAAATTCAGCGGCAACAAAAAAACCATTAAATAGTATTAGTAAAAAAGTAATAAAAAGATCGAAAGTCATAGTAATTATAATGCAAATGTACTCATTAGTAAGGAATGGGATTATTTAGAGACGTTGAGTCTTTTGAGTTGTTCTTCTTTTAAATAAATTATTTGCTTTAAAAGGTCAATTTCTCCTTGCAAAGAATTGGCATCTTTTTTAGCATCTTCTTCGGTTAAAAGTTTGTTAATATAATAGGGCTTTTCTTTATAATCAAGCTTAAAATTTTCTGACCTGAAAAAACTGTATAATGGCACTCTAAGCGCTTTAGATATTAACTCTAAATTCCTAAGTTCTAATGTTTTATTATTCAGGGCCTCAGTCAATTCATCCTCACTCATTCCCAAATATTCAGCTAATTGGTTAAAAGTGTAATTCTCTTTCTTTAAAATTTCTATTAATTGTGATTTTACGTCCATTTTACTAATTGCGTATGTAAATATACTTAAAAAAAATAGTTTTAAGGGTGAAATGATTTTTAATAAAAGCGTTTAATTGTTTAAATTATTCTAAAAATTGGTGATTTATTGAGGGTAAATGGATTGTAATTGGGGATTTTATTTTATATTTTTGCAACTCTTAAAATTTAATTGGTTCACTTATGAAAATATTAGTAGCAATAAGCAATGTGCCCGATACAACTTCAAAAATTCAGTTTACTGACGGCGATACAAAATTTAACAGCGCGGGAATTACGTTTGTAATTAACCCTTACGACGAGTGGTATGCTTTAGTAAGAGCTTTAGAAATTAAAGAAGCTAATTTAGCTGAGAAAGTTACTATTATTCATGTTGGATTAGCAGACAGTGATGCAACCATTAGAAAGGGTTTAGCCTTAGGTGCTGATGATGCGGTTAGAATTGATGGTGACGGACCGGATGCTTTTTATGTTGCAGAGCAAATTGCAAATTATGCAAAGGCAAATGGCTACGATCTTATTTTAGTTGGTAAGGAAACTATTAATTACAATGGTGCTTCTGTTGGTGGAATGATAGCCGGTGTGTTAGACCTGCCGTTTGTTTCGTTAGCTACAAAATTAGATATAGCTGCAAATAAAGCTACTATTGAACAAGAGGTAGATGGTGGTGCACAGGTTGTAGAATGTGAATTACCTTTAGTTGTAAGTTGTGCAAAAGGTATGGCAGAGCAACGCATCCCTAACATGCGCGGTATTATGGCTGCAAGAACCAAACCATTAACAGTGGTTCCTGCAACTGCAACTACTCCTTTAACGTCAATTAAATCTTATGTTTTAAATCCGGGTCGTACAACCTGTAAAATGATAAGTGAAGATAATTTAGATGAATTGGTAAGTTTATTACATACTGAAGCTAAGGTTATCTAATTAAAAATATTTAAATAAATAAAAACTAAAAACTACCAAGATTATGTCAGTACTAGTTTATACCGAAATTAATAAAGGACGCGTAAAAAAAGCTTCTTTAGAGTGCGTTAATTACGCCGCAAAAATTGCCGAATTAACAGGATCAACTGTTACAGCTATTGTAAACAATGCTTCTGCAGAGCAATTAGAAGAAATTGGAAAAGCAGGTGCTACAAAAATTTTATCTGTAAAAAACGATAAATTAAACACCGATGCCATGTTTACCAGTGCTGCTGTTGAACAGGCTGCTAAGGCAGAAAATGCTAAAATAATTATTTTCGCTTTTGATATAGTTGGAAAATCTGTTGCGCCTAGATTAGCTGCAAAATTAAAAGCCGGCTTAGTTGCTGGCGCTGTAGATTATCCTGCAATTAACGGTGCAAGTTTTGAAGTGAAGAAAAATGTTTTTTCAGGAAAAGCCGCAGCCGTTTATACAATTAATAGCGATGTGAAAGTTATTTCGTTACTGCCAAATAGTTTCCCTGTAAAATTAGGCGATAACAAAGCTACAGTTACTGAGTTTAACGCAGACCTTTCTTCAATTACCTCTAAAATTGTAATTAAAGAACAAAAATCTAACGATGTAGCAGGTATGATACCATTGCCGGAGGCTGAATTAGTTGTTAGTGCCGGAAGAGGTTTAAAGGGGCCTGAGAATTGGAAAATAGTTGAAGACCTTGCTTCTATTTTAGGCGCTACTACTGCTTGTTCTCGTCCGGTTGCAGATATGCACTGGAGACCACATCATGAGCATGTTGGCCAAACAGGTGTTGCAATTCGCCCTAACTTATACATTGCCATTGGTATTTCAGGTGCTATTCAGCATTTAGCCGGTGTTAATGGAAGCAAAACAATTGTTGTTATAAATAATGACAAGGAAGCCCCTTTCTTTAAATCTGCAGATTACGGTATTATTGGAGATGCATTTACAATTCTTCCAAAATTTACCGAAGCTGTTAAAAAATTTAAAGCGAATCAGAACTAATTATATTTTTTCTTAAATTAGAATTTGATAAATAATGATCTTGGTAAACGGTTTAAATAATTTAATTAGTTTTTAATGAAGAAAGTGCGGTTAGAAATTGTGGGATTGTCCTATAGCCAAACACAGAGTGGTGCCTATGCTTTAGTGTTAGGTGAAACAACCGGTAGCAGAAGGTTACCAATTATTATCGGGGGGTTTGAAGCCCAGGCAATTGCTATTGAGTTGGAAAAAATGAGCCCAAGCAGGCCATTAACGCATGACCTCTTTAAAACATTTGCCGAAACATTTGAGATCAGTATTACCGAAGTTTTAATTTATAATTTAGTTGAAGGAATATTTTACGCCAAATTACTTTGTAATGATGGTACTAAAGAAGTTGAAATTGATGCTAGAACAAGCGATGCTATTGCAATAGCGGTTAGATTCAAGTGCCCGATTTCTACTTACGAATTTATTTTAAAAAGTGCAGGCATCGTTTTAGATGACGAACCCTCAATTGAAACCACGGATGAAGGTGAAAAAGTTGCAGAGCTGGCAGAAACTACAACAAGTGCCAAATCTGACGATTACAAAGAAAAAAGCACCGAAGAACTAAAAAATTTATTGCAAACTGCTTTAGATGAAGAACAATACGAATTGGCTTCTAAAATTAGAGACGAATTGAATCAACGCAAAAAGTCATAAAAAAAGCCTCTTATAACTAAGAGGCTTTTTTGTTTTATCTATTTTATAAATAATTAAGCGTTTAACTTTTCTTTAAACTTTTGAATTTGATTTTTTAAAGCCTCGCAACTTAGATCTGTAGCCTCTTCGAAGGTAGCACATTGTTTTTTTGCAAAAAATTCATGCCCCTTTCCGGTCATTCTTATTTCAGCAATTTTATTCTCGGCATTACCATTTTTATCAAGTCTAAGCGTGATCTCGCTGTTGATGATGCCATCATAAAATCGGTTTAATTTTCCAACTTTTTCATTTACAAAGTCTAGTAATTTTCTGTCTGCATCAAAGTGCACTGATTGGATGTTGATTGTCATAACTTGTTTCCTCCTATTTGTTATTTATTAATTACCCGAATGCGGGTGTGCTTGATTATATGATTTTTTTAATTTTTCTATGGTATTGTGCGTGTAAATTTGTGTTGCCGATAAACTGGCATGACCCAACAATTCTTTTACAGCATTAATATCTGCGCCATTGTTTAATAAATGCGTAGCAAATGTATGTCGTAAAACGTGTGGACTTTTTTTTGAATTGGTTGTTACAGCGCCTAAAACCTCATTAACGATCTTGGTAACTTTTTGTGCTGTAAGTGGAGTATTTTTTAAAGTAACCAACAAAAAAGGATTTAAGAGATTTTGTTCTTTTTTTACGTTCAAATAAGCCTCAAGGTTGCGTTTTAATCCTAAACCAAAAGGAATGATACGCTCTTTATTTCTTTTTCCTAATACTTTTATTTGTCCGTTAAAAAGGTCAACATCGGTTTCTTTTAAACTCATTATCTCGGCCCTTCTTAAACCGGTTTGATATAAAATATCAATTACCAACTTATCTCTAAATCCTTCAAAACCAGGCGTAAATGTAAAATCAGAAAATATACTATCAATTTGCCCTTCGTCAATAAACACAGGGAGTTTTTTTGCGATCTTTGGTCCCTGAACCTTTTGCATAGGGTTAATGGTTAAAACATGACTTCTAACCAAATATTTAAAAAACGACTTTAATGTACTTAATTTACGATTAACGGTTTTTGCCGATTGTTTATTATCCATTAAATGCGCCATAAACGCCCTGGCATGTTGATGGGTAATTTCCGGTAATGAAAAAGAAGAGAATTCGGACTTTAAAAAACTAAAGAATTGTATCAGATCAGACTCATAATTTTTACTAGTTAAAGGACTGGCTCGCTTTTGCAAGTTCAAATAAGAAATAAAACCTTTAACCGCCTCTTCCATCATACAATAAAAAAATCCTAAACGAATTTATGCAATTCAGTTTAGGATTCCAATAAAAAATTAAATTTTATAAAAAATTACTTTACGATAGCACCTATCTGTAATTTTTGCTTATAAGCAGCTTTAATCATCTCTTCGCGACGACGAACAGATGGTTTTGTAAATTTAGTACGCTCGCGTAATTGCTTAACAACACCCGTTTTTTCGAATTTCTTCTTGTATTTTTTTAAGGCTTTTTCAATGTTATCGCCTTCTTTAATTTGAACTATTAGCATTTTAATTTCTTTTTTTATAATTAAGAGCCGCAAATATAAGAAACTATTTACATAATCTCAAACTTTTTTCTGCAATTAAAGGTCTAAATTCTCTAAATTTACCGTTTTCCCCACTCTATGCAAAAACACAGCTACCCAAAATTTAAAAACGTCCTTAAAAAAGCTACTAATATTGTAATTACAACACATTGGAGTCCGGATGGCGATGCAATGGGCAGCAGTCTGGCTTTATATAACTATTTAGTACAGCTGGGTAAAAAAGTAAAAGTGGTTGTACCCAACGCCTATCCTGAGTTTTTAGACTGGTTACCCGGCAATAAACAGGTTATTATTCACCAAAAAAACGAAGCAAAAGTTGAAAAACTGATTAATGCCGCCGATCTTATCTTCACATTAGATTTTAATTCGCTTAAGCGTATCGAAAAATTAGGCGATCTACTGCAAATTGCTAAAGCTCCAATTGTTATGGTAGATCATCACCAAATGCCGGAAGCTTATGCTACTTACTATTTTCATGATGTAAAAGCCTGCAGTACCTGCGAACTAATTTTTGATCTGATAGTTGGATTGGGTGGAAAAAAATTAATTGATAAAAAGATCGCAGCTTGCCTTTATACAGGAATAATGACCGATACAGGCTCATTCAGATACCCAAGCGTAACGGCAAATACACATTTAGTGGTATCAGAACTGCTTAAAACAGGAATGATCCCATCTGATATTCACTCTGCTATTTACGACACGTATAGCTACGAGCGATTAAAACTATTAGGCTATTTATTAAGCGAAAAAATGGCGGTAATTATTAATATGCCTGTTGCTTATTTTAGCGTTACTGAAGATGAATTAAAAAGATTTAATTATCAAAAAGGCGATACCGAAGGAATTGTAAATTATCCTTTTTCTATTAAAGGCATTAAAGTATGCGCCCTATTTATGGAATCGCCTGATGGTTACATAAAAATTTCGTTTAGAAGTAAAGGAAAAATTGATGTGAATAAATTTGCAAGAGAACACTTTAGCGGCGGCGGACATGTTAACGCAGCAGGCGGAAAAAGCGATCTATCACTCGAAGAAACAGTAAATAAATTTACCGCTTTGGCAAAAACTTTATTTTAATATATGCTAAACAAATTAGCCGAAATAACTTTAAGATCTTTGATCACAAAAAATAATCTATCTCGACAAAAACTTTTTTTGCCTTGGGATAAAATTCAAAAAATTGCATTGGTAATTAGTAAAGACGAGACAATAAACAAAAGTGCTTTAGACAAGTTTATTAGCGACTCGCAAAAACATATTGAAGTTTTTTTTATTGAGCTTAGCTCTAAAACCCCGGGTTATGGCGATTGGAAATGTTTTACAAAAAAAGATAAAACTCTTTTAGGCCTTCCAAAAAATCCTGTAACTCAAGATCTAGCAACCAAAAAATTCGACCTGGTAATAAACGCTGCTAATCACTCAACATTATTTGCGTCGGCCATTACATCTGCCTTGCAGGCTCCTTTAAAGTGTGCACAAGCAACTAATTTTAACGAAGCAGAATTAATTATTGAAAAAACGATTCCGTTTAACCTAATAAATTATTTAAACGATGTGGTTAAATATTTAAAAATGATAAAAACAAACTAAGAGAAATTATAAATTTTAAATTACGAATTTTAAATTGACTCGGAATTATTATATAAATTTAGACTTTATCTAAAATAGCAACAAAAACTATGGACTTAGAATTTAATAAAAACGACGATAAAATGCGTTTGCTTATTAGCCAAATGGAGCAACGTTTACAAAAAGTGTATTTAGGCGGTGGTAAATCTCGCATTGATAAATTGCACGAACAAGGTAAAATGAGTGCGCGCGAACGTATCGATTTTTTATTGGATAAAAACACCGAGCGTGTTGAGATATCTGCTTTTGCCGGTTACGAAATGTATGCCGAGCATGGTGGTTGCCCCGGTGGTGGCGTTGTTATTGTTATTGGTTACGTTAGCGGTAAACAATGTATTGTTGTTGCTAACGATGCTACCGTAAAGGCCGGAGCATGGTTCCCAATTACCGGAAAAAAGAATTTACGTGCACAAGAGATCGCAATGGAAAACCGTTTACCAATTATTTATTTGGTAGATAGTGCCGGTGTTTATTTACCATTGCAAGATGAGATCTTTCCTGACAAAGAACATTTTGGTCGCATTTTTAGAAACAATGCTGTAATGAGCAGTATGGGTATTTTACAAATTGCTGCCGTTATGGGAAGCTGTGTTGCAGGTGGTGCTTACCTTCCCATCATGAGCGATGAAGCCATGATCGTTGATAAAACAGGTTCTATATTTTTAGCTGGTAGTTATTTAGTAAAGGCTGCCATTGGCGAAAGTATTGATAACGAAAGCTTAGGTGGCGCAACTACACATTGCGAAATTAGCGGTGTTACCGATTATAAATGTAAAGATGATGCCGATTGCTTAACACGCATTCGCAACATTATGGGTAAGGTGGGCGATTATGAAAAGGCCGGCTTTAACCGCATAAAAGCTGCTAAACCTAAAAAAGACGAAAAAGAGATTTACGGTATTTTTCCGGATTCACGCGATAAGCAATACGACATGTATGAAATTATTGAGCGTTTAGTGGATAATAGCGAGCACGACGAATACAAAGCAAAATACGGACAAAGCATTATAACTACTTACGCACGCATTGATGGCTGGGCAGTTGGTATTGTTGCTAACCAACGTAAAGTGGTTAAAGCAAAAAAACCGGGAGGAAGTGTTGAGATGCAATTTGGTGGCGTTATTTATAGCGACAGTGCCGATAAAGCAGCTCGTTTTATAATGAACTGTAATACAAAAAAAATACCTTTAGTGTTTTTACAAGATGCTACCGGTTTTATGGTTGGCTCTCGTAGCGAGCAAGGCGGCATTATTAAAGATGGCGCTAAGTTAGTGAACGCCATGGCAAATAGTGTGGTTCCAAAATTCACAATCATTTTAGGTAACAGTTATGGTGCTGCAAATTATGCTATGTGCGGTAAGGCATACGACCCGCGTTTAATTGTTGGTTGGCCTACAGCGCAAGTGGCAGTAATGGGTGGTGCACAAGCTGCAAAAGTATTAGTGCAAATTGAAGTTGCCAGCTTAAAAGCAAAAGGTGAAGAAATTACTCCTGAAAAAGAAGCTGAATTATATAACAAAACTAAAGACCGTTATGATGCACAAACTACACCTTATTATGCAGCAGCGCGTATTTGGTTAGATGCCATCATTGATCCGTTAGAAACTCGTAAAGTTGTAAGTATGGGTATTGAAATGGCTAACCACGCCCCTATTACTAAACAATATAACGTTGGTACTATACAGACTTAATTAGTTAAAGGCACATTGTAAAAACTAAAATAAAAATAACTAATTATGAAAAAAACAATAACATTAGGCTTGATCCTTTTTACATTATTTACAAAAGCTCAAGAAAATAAAAATGCATCAATTACAAATGCCCCAACCACTTATTATAAAAATTACACCGGGGAAGCAACAATTGCACAAAAAGAATTAATAGAAATGGATACCTTAAAAGTTCATGGCAAAGGTCAAAAAGCAAATTTAAATGAATATGTTGTTACCGGCTTTGAAGTGAGTATGATGATGGATAAAAAACTTGTGAGTAAAGTAAACAAGGGTAATACTTTATCGGCCGAAACAAAGGAGCTTTTAAACCAAGCAGGCGTTGGCTCTAAAGTGTTTATTGAAAATGTAAGCGCTACTAATTCTAAAGGAAAAACGTCAAAATTCAGAGGAATTAGTTTTACTGTAAAGTAATACTATTTGGTGCCATCAAGCTTTATTATTTTTGCCGCTTTGCGATCCCGATAGCTATCGAAACAACTATCAATCGCAATAAGAGTTCCACTTCAGACAAATGGTTAAAATGTCGAAGTTCGTCATTGCGAGGAGGTACGACGAAGCAATCTTAAATTGCGAAATTTAAAAAAAACTGTGTGTTAGATTGCTTCACTAACGTTCGCAATGACGTTGCCATGTCACTTCGAGCGACATTCTGAACGACATCACTGTCGGGCAGAAAGTAAACACTAGCCAAAGCTTTTCTCCCGATAGATATCGAAATCCGCTCGAAGTAACATTTAGTTTATATTAAGGTATATAATTATTAATTTTTTTCTTTTGTAAATTATCTTTTGTAAATTAGGGCTTGATGGAAGAGACAACTGTACCCGAAATTAACGTAAAACAAGAATTTTACCGATCAACAGAAAAATTTCATGTGGTTACATGCTTTGTTGGTATTGCTTTAAACCTTGTTTGGTTTGTAAGCGATATTTTTGTTCTCCCCGAGTATTGGCTTCCCTTCTTTATTTTCAGAGCGTCTGTTTCGGCTATTAGTTTAATAGCCTTACTCACAAGAAAAATTACAGGCATTACCATTTACACCACCATGTTTATTTTGGTGTTAGGCATAGTTGTGCAAAACGCTTATATGTGGAGTGTGATGGACATTGAACATTTTCAGCAACACGCATTTGCATACATGGTGTTGTTTATTGGTGTTGGTATGTTAGTGTTGTGGGAAGTAATTTTTTCTGTAATAATTTTAGCGGCCACCATTATTAGTAATGTTATTTTTTACCTGGCCAACAGCCAACTAACGGTTCAGGAATTTGTAATAAACGGCGGCTTATTAATTTTAACCGTTGCTATTTTTTGTGTGTTCTTAATTCGTACGCGTTATAACTTAACGTATAGCGAGATCCGCAGTCGATTAGAGTTAGCCAAGTCGAAAGAAATTATTGAGCAAAAACACGAAGAGGTGGTTCATCAGAAAAAAGAAATTACAGATAGTATTAATTATGCCCGCAGTATTCAAGAATCTTTAATACCAATTGAAAGTCATTTTAACAGCCATTTTAAAGACAGTTTTGTTTTATTTAAACCAAAAGATATTGTTAGTGGCGATTTTTATTGGATCTACGAAAAAAACAACGAGATCTTTTATGCTACTGCCGATTGCACAGGGCACGGCGTTCCGGGAGGTTTTATGACCATGTTGGGTTTATCTTTTTTAGATGAGATCGTTGAAGTAAAAGGCGTAAAAACACCTTCTGAAATTTTAAATTTAATGCGCGATAAAATTATCAGCACCTTAAAACAACATGGTAATTTTGGCGAAAGTAAAGATGGTATGGATATTACCGTTTGTTGTTTAGATAAAAATAAATTAGAGTTACATTTTGCCTCGGCAAATAACTCCTTATACATTATAAAAAATGCAGGTCAGCCAACGCAAGATCTATTGATCTGTAAAGCTGATAAACAACCTTGCGGTTTTTACCACGAGAAAAAACCATTTACAAATAACACCATTAAATTAGAAGAAGGCGATCGGGTTTATACTTTCTCAGATGGATTCCCCGATCAGTTTGGCGGACCAAATGGTAAAAAATACATGCATAAACAATTAAAAGAAGTACTTTCTCAAAACGCCCATTTGAGTTTTAACGATCAAAAAAATATTTTAAACACTTCTTTCGAAACCTGGCGCGGTAAACAAGATCAGGTAGATGACGTTTTATTGATCGGCGTTCTGGTTTAATACAAATTATTTTCTCATTTTAATTGTCACTGGCCGCTGTCCCGATAGTTATCGGGAGCCGAAGCGTGCTATACCGTTGTCATTTCGACTCTCCCTATAGCTATCGGGACAATGACCGGTTTAAGTCCCAAGCGCCCTTGACCAACAAAAAATTAATTGTGTAAAACACACAATAATTGTATATTTAACTATCATTCAATACCATCATTTTAAACCATCAAGCATGATAAAAAAAATTACCCTCGCAGCATTGATCTCACTTTTTACCATTGGAGAAATTGTTTCTCAAGTAACGTATACCTACACCGGTAAACCGCGTTTTCAAATTCTTACAAAACGTAATAACGCTACCTTAGGAATTATTAATGTAGAATTATTCCCCAACATTGCGCCTAAACATACCCGCAATTTTGATAGCTTAGTAAGCACCAGTTTTTACGACACCACTGCCTTTCACCGTGTGATCTCGGGCTTTATGATCCAAGGCGGCGATCCAAATTCAAGACACGGAGCTATGTCAACATGGGGCTTTGGTCAAGCAGGGCAACCAACAGTTAATGCAGAATTTTCTGCGGCTAAACATTTACGCGGTATTTTATCGGCGGCCAGAAGTTCAAACATTAACAGTGCTACCTCACAATTTTTTATTTGCCATGCAGCAGCACCAAGCCTTAATGGACAATACTCTGTTTATGGCCGCGTAACCTCGGGCATTAATTTTGTGGATACCATTGCCAATGCACCAAAAAATGCCAATGATAATCCTTTACAAAAAATTGAAATGTTTATTACTTATATAGGCTCCAACGATACGGTACCTAACCCGCCGGTATTAACCAACCCGGTTAACAATGCCATTAATGTTGACACCATGTCGCAAGTACAATTAAAATGGGCAGCTGTTAGCGATGGGATCATTTACCGAGTTGAACTTTCTACCGACTCTACTTTTGCAACCATTACTAATACCTTAAACACCGGTAACTTATTATATGTAACGCCCTCTGTATTGCCAAGCAATACCAAATATTTTTGGAGAGTAAGAACCAACAATGGCGGTCACTTTAGTGTGTACTCACCAATTAGCCGTTTTACCACTACCTCGCCAAATGCAGGAGTTGGCATTAAAAAACAAACCATAAATAGCACACCGCCGTTAATTTACCCTAACCCAAGCAGCGGTAAATTTACTTTTACTGAAATTGAAAAAGGAAGTAATATTGAAGTGTTTGATATTAGCGGTAAATTAATTTACGAAACAACCGCTAAAGAAACTGCTACGCTTATTGATCTGGAAGGAAAAGAAAAAGGGGTTTACACTTACCGTGTAACTAACTCAAAACAAGAAGTTAGCCAGGGTAAATTGCTTATTAAATAACAATAGGTATTGCTTTAAATTAATTGCAACTGTTTGCAAGTGAATAAACAACTTACTTACCGTATTTATATTTAATGCAGACAGGATAGACGAACATTAAGACAAATGTTTTAAAAATAATAAAGTATGATAAAACTACTTGACAACATGCCAAATCTTATTCGCTGGTTTCAGACCTTAGTGACACCAATAATATTAGGACTTTTCTTCGGCGGAATAATGTATTTAATCGTTCCAAATGCAATTGGACAAAAAATTAGTTTTGGGCTTGTTGCAACAGGTATCATACTTGGAATTTTTATTGTAGCAATACGTATCTTGACAAAAAAAGGACCTGCTTATTTTTATAATCCAAAAAAATCATAATCCTTATTAAGCTTTGACAAAAATTTGAAGCGCAATAAAAATAATTAGTACTGACCCCAAAAGAAAAACTATGTGGCATGCATAACCTATAACAGCAAACCATAGCGCAATACGG
>JALHPG010000101.1 GCA_022842625.1 Bacteroidia bacterium
AATATGTATAACTCGCAGGATTTACATTTATTGCAACAGTTGGTTGCGCACATGTAACTGTAAAGCTAGTTGCGCCAGGTACTAAATTAAATACCGATGGTGCAGGAGTTGGATTGATACTAAAACTTGTTGTAGTAGAACATCCGCCTGCTGCGGTTACTGTTGCATTGTAGAGACCCGCTGCTATTCCGCCTGTTACTGTTGTTTGAGTGGTAGATAATATACCATTTGGTATTGGTGACCAATTTACCGTGTAATTTGGTACCGGATTTACCGGATTAAATGTTAATCCTAAATTAATGGCGTTTACTGTACTTGTACAACTTGATTGTGTAGTGGTTGGTGCTACTGCAGGTTGGGGACTAACACTAACAACAGAAGTTGCAGTAATTGTTTGAATAGCATTTAAACCATTTGTGCCGGTAATATAAGTAGTATAAGTAGTTGTAACGTTTGGTGTAACCACAAAATTACCAGTACCGCTTGTTAAAGCTCCGGGATTTAAAGAATAAGTAGGATTAGATAAACTCGCAAAATTAACAGGAACTACAGTTGCGGTGGACCCTGCGCAAATTGTGTAATTTGGATTACAATTAGGATTGCAAGTTAAACTAGATGTTCCAATAGTTTGAAAACTCACCAAAGTATTGATTCCGCTAAAATTTGAAATACAAATAATAAATTGCTGACATGCATTAACTGCCAATGGCGGCTCATAATTTCCAGGATTTCCTCCGGGTGGGATATTTGCTGCTGAAGCAATTCCTGTACCTCCAGAACTGGTTGCGTTCCAATTACATCTTATTGGCGGCAAAGTGTTGTTTGCAATATTATTACAGGTACTTGAAGAATAAGGCCACATGGCCCAATCATAAAAACCTGCTTGCGGATTTGGACTATTTCCTGCGCCAAAAACAAATTCTAAATTACCGGGATTTGCAATAGTAATCAATAGCCATTGTGGTTTTAATTCACCTGACAGTAAACAACCTGCATTTGCAGACGCAGGGTTTGTTGTAGGGTTACTAATATTGCTAGGCGAAGGAATGTCTGCAACGTTACCAACTCCAGAAGTAGCATTAAATGTAAAGTTGGGTGTAGTACACAACGGAATAGACTGGCTACAATCTGCATTAATATTTGTTTGAGAATATCCCTTGATAATCCCTGAAATTAAAAAAATACTTAAAATAATTTTTTTCATGTAATTGGTATTATCGGGTTATTAATTTATTGATCGATTCAAATATTTTTCCTGAAGGAATGTTTTTATAAACTTCTTTTCCGTTCTCGTCAAACACAAAATTCGAAACTGTGTTTGAAGGCACATCCAAATTATTTAACTGAATTAATTTTGTAGCGCCGTCTTTATTTAAAATTATAGAGGCTGCATCACCTTCCTTATTAATGATCACACAAACCAGGCCTTTTAATCCGCCTGTTAGTTTGGCAAATTCATAAATTTTATACACGTTATTAAATTGTTTATTCGCGTCTCTCGATTCCTGATTACTCACTAACCAAACATTAACGGCAATTAACTTATGTTCTAAATTTACTTCAGGATGATTTTCCTTTATTGCTTTTTTTACTTTCAAAAAAAGATCTGATTGCGCATTTAAAAAATTAGTAAACGCTACAAATAAAAAGAGTATGGCTATTTTTTTCATGCTCTAATATAATTCAAAAACTTAAAGAAACAAAAAGCCCCGTCTAATTTTAGACGGGGCTTTAATATAATTAGATTAATTTTTAATTATCGGTATAAACTAACGTTACCTTTTTTCTCGTAAGTAGTTTCATCTTTACCGGTAGCTTTTATCACGTAAAAATAAGTTCCTACAGGTAATTCTTTTCCGGCCATATTTTTACCGTCCCAAGCAATATTTCCTGTTGTACTAGTTGATTCGTAAACTTTATTACCCCAACGATCGAAGATGTTTGCAGTAATATCAGTTATGTTAGCCACTTTTAAGAAGAACACATCATTGCTTCCGTCACCATTTGGTGTAAACACGTTAGGCACTTCTAATTTAGAAGGAAGTTCAACGGTAATGATCTTAACAACTGTATCTAAACAAGTTCCTTTATTTACATACATCGTTACAGTATAAGTACCGGCATTAGTATAAGTAGTAGTTGGAGAAATTGAAACTGAATTAGTTATTTGACTAACGCCATTTCCAAAGCTCCACACAGATGTAATACTAGCGCTAGGAGTAGATGTTGATGTAGATGCAGATAAATTTTGGAACGTTACTGCTAAAGGAGCATAACCACTAAAAGCACTTGGTGTAAAATCACCATTTAAAGCTCCGTTAACCACTTGAACTTGACCTTGAGATACACAACCATTTGCAGGGTTAGTTACAAAAATATTGTATTCACCCGGCTTATTAACTACAGTAGTAGAACATGTATAACAGCTAAATGATGCAGTAGGCACAACACCCCAAGCATAAGTAAATCCGGTAGTAGTTCCTGTAATAATAGGTGCAATTGTAGCTCCGGCTGCAGCACAATCTAATATGAAAGGAGACGGTGCATTTGGTGTATTAACAATTGGGTAAATACGATTATCAATAATAGTTTTAAAAGCAGTGTTTTTACAACCATTATTAAGATCGATCGCTACCATTGTATATGTACCTGGTGTAAATCCAATGTAGTTTGTGGTATTAGAGAAGGTCACTTGTGGTGATGGCCCGCTCCATGAAAATGGTACTACAGCTAATGGATGGAAAAAGATAGAAGGTGCTGTACTACTATTATTTGTTAAGCTAATTGTTGGTGTAGTACATGTAATAACCGGAGTACCTGTAGGAGCAATACTAGTTAATGGCGGCTTAATATCTTGGTAAATCGTCATTGTTTGTGTGCTCTTACATAAGTTAAGATTATCTGTGATTGTTAACGTGTAAGTTGCAACAGTAGGACTATTCACTGCAGTAGTAGTAAACACAGTTAATGTATCGTTTGGTGTTTGCCCTGGAGAACCCGGGAAAGCCCAACTGAATGAAACATTAGAGTTAGTACTTGTACCTTGTAATAAGGTTTTTGGCACATAACACGTTAATGTAGGGTTGTTTGCTATAGCAGTCAACTGCGGTTGGAAAGTGTTTGAAATAATAGAAATTGGCACTTTTGTTTCGCAGTTGTTTGTCATATCCCTAACAACCACTGTGTATTGACCCGGTATATTTGCAGTAAATGTAGACGGCAATCCTGTGGTATAAGTAGGTCCAGTAAAACTTGGAGGTAATACAGTATAAGTAACCGTTCCTCCTGGTGAAGGAGAAGTTGTAACGTTATTTACACTTATTAAAGCAACACTGGTCGTTCCACAACCAATTGTAAAGCTTTGCGGGCTACTAACATTATATAAAGGGAAACCTAATGAAGAAGTAACGTTAACTGTTTTTGTTACCGAACAACCATTAATATTATTAGTTACTACATAGGTATATACACCCGGAGCAAGGAATTGCTGAATAGAAACAGTACCATTATTTGTTGCTGCACCTGGAGACCATGGTGAGAACCAAGAATGTGTAATGTTTGTCATAGTACTAGTTGTAATACCTGTAAAGGTTGCTACAACGCTACTACCGCATACAATGTTTTGTACAACAGGATTAACAGTTGACGTTGGATTTGTTTGATTAAAACCAATAGTAAATGTTGTACTGGCACTACAATTTGTATTAGGATCTGTTGCTGTAACCGTGTAAACCGCTTGTGTAGTAAACGTAACGTTTGTTCCGGTGGCAGTTCCACTTAAACTAACCCATGTATAGGTTAACGGCCCATTGGTATAATTACTGTTAGCAATATAATTGATAGAAGGAGTTGCACAAGTAATACTGTTTGATCCTGTAACATTTGTAATTGTTAAAGTTGGAACAGGAGGCGCATTATTAATATTTACAGTAGCAGAAGTAGTACAGCCTAATGGATCAGTTGCCGTAACAGTAGCCGGACCGGTACCTATTGTATAAGTAGCTTGAGTGGTTGAAGCATTTATTGAAACCGGATTAGGAGACCATACTATTGTAGATGCAACAGAGGCCGAACCTGCAGTTGTACAAGATGCAACAGCAATCGTTCCACCGCAAGGAGCTTGCTGAACTGAGGCAACGATCTGCGGAGCAGGTGTAATTGAAACTGTAATTACACGTGTAATAGGGAAACATGATCCAGCAGGATTCATTGTTAAGGTATAGTTAGCAGAAATATTAGTAGTATAAGTTTGGTTAGTCATAGAAGGTGTGGTAAATGGAGGATTTACACCAGGACCAGCCCATGAATAAGGCCCTAAACCTGCAGGAGCAACAATTGAAGCACCGGTAGCACCACAAGTAGGTAAAGTAATAGAAGGCGTTCCTGCAGGGAATGGATTACCATTTCCAATAATAGTCATAGGAGCACACTTTGCATCAAAATACACGTAAGCACCGTGACCACTAAAAATACAATCAACAACTGTAACGTCAATTTGAATTTGGAAATTTAAATAGGCAGATAAGTCGATAGCAGAAGCAGTCCAATTAGAATATTTCCAAGAACCACCACCAATAGCATTTACGAAAACTGGTCCGCCGGGAGGAATAACAGCCGGACAACCAGCACCCGGAACCGCAATAGAAATATTAGGGCAAGCTAAAACTGTTGAAGTATTTGAAACAGTATTAGTTACTGTAACTTCAATATTAAAACCAGGTTGCTCGCAACAAGCGTGAGTTCCATCCTGAATAACTGGTAAGTAAGCATATTGAAATAAGGCATTGTTAGCATTTACAATAAATGCTTTTGATAAACGAATAGCTTTAGCGCCTGACAGTGCATTATTTAGTTTAATAAAACAATTTCCGGCAGGTGTAGTATTTAATTGAGAATCAAAATACGAACTAACTTGACCAGGGATCTTAGGGTCAACAGTTGGAGCGTTAAAAACAGTGTAATTGTTTTGAGCGTTAAAAACAGGACCTGCGCATGAAGTTTTACTTCCTGATTGCAAACTCCAACCTTGAACAGCTGCCGGTGCATTGATCTGCGCAGTAGCTAACTCAAAATCTTCATTATTACAAGCCCCACCCGGAGCAAGAGCATTGGTCTTAAAATTTGCTGGATTTTGAAAAAGAGTGTATTTCTTAGGACTCTTAGTCTTTAAATTATATTTCTGTTTAACGTAATCTCTTTTTTGATTATAAAGATATACTTTAAACTCCTTTCCATAGCAACCGTTTGTTAACGCAGCGGCTGAGGCAGAAGTCTCATCAAAACCCGCAACTGAGTCGCTGGTGAAGATGTAAGAGGACCTAAAATCCTCTTGTCCTATACTTTTATTTGCAAATACTGCAATAAAAGCCAGTAGGATGATGATAATTTTGTTTTTTGCTTTCATACTGTTCTGTTTTTAATTCTAGTTAAGTTTGTAAATGTAACTATTTAGTTTATTTTAACAAAAGAATACAACATTCGTGCCAAACTTAAAAATTTGTTAAAATTCTAGCCGAAAATGGCTTTTTTTTGATGTTAAAATAAACTTATCTTTGAACTTTATATAAATTATATGCAATTACTACAAAATAAAGTTGCCCTTATAACCGGAGCAACAAGAGGAATAGGTCGCGGAATAGCACTTAATTTTGCAAAAAACGGAGCAAATATCGCTTTTACTTACGTTAGTTCTGAAGAAAAAGCAAAGGCTTTTGAGGCCGAACTTCAAGCTTTAGGGATCAAAGCCAAAGGCTATAAAAGTGATGCCGGAGATTTTAAAGCGGCCGACGAATTAGTTACTAACGTGGTTGCAGAATTTGGAACAATAGATGTTTTGGTAAACAACGCAGGTATCACTCGTGATACGTTATTAATGCGCATGAGCGAACAGCAGTGGGATGAAGTAATGAACGCCAATCTAAAATCTGTATTTAATTTAACAAAAGCGGTACAACGCCCCATGTTAAAAGCTAAAAAAGGTTCTATTATTAATATGAGCTCTGTTGTTGGTGTTAAAGGAAATGCGGGGCAAAGTAATTATGCCGCTTCAAAAGCAGGGATCATAGGCTTTACAAAATCAGTTGCTTTAGAACTTGGCTCAAGAAACATTCGCTCAAATGCAATTGCTCCCGGGTTTATTGAAACTGAAATGACAGCCGCACTCGACGAAAAAGTAGTTCAACAATGGCGCGATTCAATTCCATTAAAACGTGGCGGAACAACAGAAGATGTTGCTAATGTAACATTGTTTTTAGCAAGCGATATGAGTGCTTATGTTACAGGGCAATGCATTAATGTTTGTGGCGGAATGCTAACTTAATGCCATTAATTTAAAAAACCTTGTTTTCAAAAATAATAGTAAATAGTCCTTGGTATTTTTTTTTATTGAGCCTTTTAATAGGCTTAGTTGCTAGTACTTTACTCTATTATAAAAATAAAAAAAACACCGAGGTTCCTAAAAATGTAATTTATTTTTTATTTGTATTGCGTTTTTTTAGCATTACACTTATTACTCTTTTTTTACTCTCTGTATTTTTAAAACAAGTAAAAAACGAAACTCAAAATCCTATAATTTTATTCGCTATTGATAATTCCTCATCAATGGTCATGCAAAAGGATAGTTTAGAAGTAAAAAAAGATCTTCTCGCAAAACTAGCCAACTTAAAAAACAGTATTTCTAAAAACTTTGAAGTTAAATCAATTCTTTTTGGGGATAAAACAACATCATCTTCAAATGATCCGAATTTTAATGATAAAGAAACCGACATTTCTAATTTAATTTCTGAAATAGAAAATAATTTTTCTAACCAAAATATAGGGGCTTTAATAATTGTTAGTGATGGTATTTATAACAAAGGATCAAATCCAATTTATGCTGCCGAAAAATTAAACTTTCCAATTTACCCCATTGCTTTGGGCGACACCAGCGAAATAAAAGATGTCGCCATTCAAAAGATCAATCATAATCAGGTAGCCTATTTAGGTAATAGTTTTCCTGCAGAAGTGATCGTGTCAGCAAAAAATTTTAAAGGCAAAGAGGCAGTTGTAAGTCTTTTCCAAGGTCAAACAGAAAAAGCTAAGCAAACTGTAAAAATTAATTCCGACAATTTCTTAGCCACTTGCAATTTTACTTTCAATGCCAATACCGTTGGCCTTTTAAAATACACCGTCAAAGTCTCGGTTTTAGACGGCGAAAAAAACAGTTTAAACAATCAACAATCGTTTGTTGTAGACGTTATTGATAACAAGGAAAAAATATTATTATTGGCTACAACGCCACATCCTGATATTGCAGCAATTAAGGAAGCTATATTAAACAGTACCAGCTACGAAGTAGATTATAGTTTATCATCTGAATTTAAAAAACCTATAAAACCTTATAGTCTAATAATATTGCACGGTGCTTTAACCAATCAAAATACGATCATCAACGATTGTAAAATAAATGCAATTCCGTTTTGGATCATCAACCCATTATCTGCAGAAAATTTACCAGGAGTAAAAATAAACTCTGCCATCAATAAATTTAATGATGCAGAATCGTATTTAAACAATTCTTTTGGGTTATTTACAATAAGTGATGAGTTAAAAAAATTCGCTAAAGAATTACCCGCAGTTAAAACTTTTTTTGGAAATTATGTCTTAGGAAACGGTAGTAATGTGCTAATTAAGCAACGTATTGGCAGCGTTGAAACCGAGAATCCGATTTTGATCTTTTCTGAAATGAGTGGTTTAAAAAACAGTGTATTTATTGGTGATGGCCTTTGGAAATGGCGAATGAGAGATTTTGCCGAACACACCAACCATAATTTATTTAATGAGTTAATTACTAAATCTGTTCAATACTTAGCGGTTAAAAGCGATAAAAGTTTTTTCAGAATTTCTTCGCCAAAAACAATCAACGAAAACGAAGCTATTGAAATTGATGCGGAAGTTTACAATAAAAGTTACGAATTAATTACCGAGCCGGATGTTACACTTACGCTTTCAAACTCCGAAGGAAAAAAATTTAATTATACTTTTGGCAAAACAACTAATGCCTATAAACTTAGCATTGGCCTTTTACCTTTTGGGGAATATAAATATGAAGCTAAAGTAAAAGTAAATGGCGAGTTATTTGTAAAGCATGGTAGCTTAATTGTTAAAGAAATAGTTTCAGAAAAAATAAATACAGTAGCAGATCATCAACTATTATTTTCGATGGCTAAAAGAACCGGAGGTAGATTGTTTTATAAAAACGAACTTGATAAATTAGAAAGTGAATTACTCAAAAATGATCAAATAAAACCTATCACCTACTCCCAAAATAACACCACTTCGCTTATCGACCTTAAATGGTTATTTTGGTTGATCTTAATTTTTCTTTCTATTGAATGGTATTTTAGAAAACGTTACACCTCTATTTAAAGCCTATAAAATGTTAAAAAAGATCCTTAGTGCCCTCGCTTTAATTTTTTTCCTTTCATGCTTTCAATTTTGTAGTTTAACACAAATTAAAGATGAATCGCCTAAAATAAATTTAGTTAAAATTGGGTCAAAATTCAGAATTAACCTTCCCGAAAATCATTCGGACGGTTATTTATGGCAACTAAGCGAAAACTACGATAAAAAGTTATTACACGACGTTGGGGCTGTTTGGCATGGAAATGAAAAAGGAATTGACTTCAATCTAGAAGCCTTATCAATAGGGCAAACTACGCTATCATTCGTGAAAAGAAAATATACCGATACCATAAGTAATAAAACATTCATTGTTAACATCATAGCCAAATAATTTTTATTTTTTGAACTTAAAGGTTAACTTTACGTTGCTAAAATAACACACAACTAAATTTAATTAAAATGAGTGAACAAAAAGTAATTCGGTTTAATAATACAAACCGACAATTTTACACTGAACTTAAAAAAAGAGTCGACGCATATTTCAGAGATAATAAAATAAGCAAAAGTGGTAACTTAAACATGTATCTTAAAACCGCTTTTATGTTTGCGGCCTATTTTGTACCCTATTTTTTAATAACCCTTAACGTTTTCGACAATAAACTTATATGGTTATTGCTTGCGGTTGTTATGGGTTTTGCAATGGCAGGTATTGGCCTTTGCATTATGCATGATGCTAATCACGGAAGCTACAGCAAAAACACAAAATTTAACCGCTTTTTAGGTTTCATAAGCATCGCCTTTGTGGGAGGACACTCACTAAACTGGAGAATTCAGCACAACGTTATTCACCATACCTACACAAATGTGCATGAAATTGACGAAGATATTGCGCCTCCTGGATTTATGCGTTTTGAACCACATGCTAAACACAAATGGATCCACAAATTGCAATTTATCTACGCTTGGTTCTTCTATGGTATGATGACATTAATGTGGAGTACTACAAAAGATTTTAAACAATTAATAAGATATAGCAAAAAAGGACATTTAAAAACGGCTAATACAAGCTTTACTACTGAACTTATTTTTTTAATTTGTTCAAAGATCCTTTATTACGGTTACTTATTAATTCCTTACTTCTTAGTAAAAGAGATGACGATCTTAAATTGGCTGGTTGGTTTTGTGATCATGCATTATTTAGCCGGCTTGATATTAGCGATGATCTTTCAACCTGCACACGTTGTTGAAGATACAGAGTTTCCATTACCTACTGCAGAAGGAAATATTGAAAACCACTGGGCAGAACATCAATTAAGAACTACCATGAACTTTGCTACCGGCGACCCTATTTTTTCTTGGTTAGTGGGTGGATTAAATCATCAGGTTGAACATCATTTGTTCCCAACTATTTGCCACGTGCATTACCCAAAAATTTCTAAGATCGTAAAAGAAACTGCTAAAGAGTTTAATTTACCTTATTTAGATAAAAAAACATTCGCAGGGGCTTTATGGTCGCACGAAAAAGTACTTTACAAATTAGGCCGCGCTGCTTAATTCCAAGTTCAATTAAAAAGAGCCTTATCTAAAAAATAAGGCTCTTTTTGTTTTCAATACTCCCCTTACATTTCCAAAAAAACTGTAACTTCGGGTTTGATTTTAAATCTTATTAATTATTGTTATGGAAAAATTTGATGTAACCATTATTGGCGGCGGTCCGGGTGGATATGTTGCAGCAATTCGTTGCGCACAATTAGGAATGAAAACTGCGTTAATAGAAAAATATCCTTCGTTAGGAGGAACCTGTTTAAATGTTGGATGTATTCCCTCAAAAGCTTTATTAGATTCGAGTGAGCATTTTCACAATGCAGTGCACAATTTTAAAGAGCATGGAATTGATATTCCTGCACCGAAAGTAAACATCAAACAAATGATCGAGCGTAAGCGCGGTGTGGTTAAAATGACCGTAGAAGGCATTAATTACTTAATGAAAAAAAATAAGATCACTGTTTACACTGGCCATGGTTCTTTCGTTACAAAAAATCAAATAGAAATATTAAAAGCAGACGGAACTAAAGAAATAGTAGAAACCGGAAAAAGCATTATCGCAACAGGATCAAAACCATCTACTTTACCGGGTATTGATATAGATAAAAAAAGAGTAATTACATCTACCGAAGCTTTAGAAATGACTGAAGTGCCTAAACACTTGATCATTATCGGCGGGGGAGTTATTGGTTTAGAATTAGGAAGCGTTTACGGACGTTTAGGAAGCAAAGTAACTGTTGTTGAATTTATGGATCGTATCATTCCCGGAATGGACGGTGCACTTAGCAAAGAACTACAACGCGTTCTTAAAAAGAATTTAGGTTTTGAATTTTTATTTAAACATAAAGTTACCGGCACAAAAGCAAGCGGCAAAGAAGTAACCGTTAGTGCTTTAAACAGCAAAGATGAAAAAGTTGAAATAAAAGGCGATTATTGTTTAGTGGCTGTTGGAAGAAAACCATACACAGATAATTTAGGTTTAGACAAAGTTGGTGTTAAATTAGATAACCGTGGCAGAATTGAAACCGATGAGCATTTAAAAACTAATGTTGATGGTATTTACGCTATCGGCGATGTTGTTAAAGGCGCCATGTTAGCTCACAAAGCAGAAGAAGAAGGCGTTTATGTTGCAGAACAACTAGCCGGACAAAAACCGCATATTAATTATAATTTAATTCCGGGTGTTGTTTACACTTGGCCTGAAGTTGCAGCTGTTGGTTTTACCGAAGAACAATTAAAAGAGCAAGGTAAAAAATACAAAGTTGGTAATTTTCCATTTAAAGCAAGTGGAAGAGCAAGAGCAAGTATGGATACCGATGGTTTTGTAAAGGTATTAGCAGACGAAGCTACTGACGAAATTTTAGGTGTTCATATGATCGGTCCACGTACTGCAGATATGATCGCTGAGGCAGTTGTTGCAATGGAATACAGAGCAAGTGCAGAAGATATTTCGCGTATGAGCCACGCGCATCCAACATTTACAGAAAGCATGAAAGAAGCTTGTTTAGATGCAACAGGCAAACGCGCATTACATATTTAATAATATTAAAAGAGCGCTGCGAGATCTCAGCGCTCTTTTACTAAATCATAATTACAATGAGTTCACCAAAAGTAGGAATAATAATGGGTAGCAAAAGCGACTTGCCAACTATGCAAGCTGCTGCAGATATTTTAAAACAATTTGAAATTGAGTTTGAGATAGATATTGTTTCTGCTCACCGTACTCCCGAAAAAATGGTGGATTATGCAAAAACTGCTCATACAAGAGGATTACAAGTTATAATTGCAGGCGCAGGTGGTGCAGCGCATTTACCGGGCATGGTAGCCTCATTAACTCCCCTTCCTGTAATTGGTGTTCCTGTAAAAAGCAGTAACAGCATTGATGGCTGGGATAGTTTATTAAGCATTGTTCAAATGCCTAATGGTGTTCCGGTTGCAACTGTTGCTGTTAACGCTTCGCAAAACGCAGGCATTTTAGCCGCACAAATATTAGGCGCATCTGATAAAGCTATTCAACAAAAAATGATCGCTTTTAAAGATTCTTTAAAAGAAGCCGTGCTTAAAGCAAGCGAAGACTTGAGAAGTACAAGCCCAAAAAAATATTTATAAAAGTCTTTAAAATGAAAAAAATATTTGTTTTTTTATTATTGATAATTTTTTTATCGAATTGTAAAAAGGAATACAAATGCCACTGTACTTCTCAAGCTCGTAGGGGCTTTGTTAGTGAAATAGATTATACTTTTAAAGAAACAAAGAAAAAAAACGCTTACGCAAAATGTGTTCAACAATATGATGAAAGCGGATTAGCGGGTTCGGATCCAACTTGTGAAATACTATAATGGCAAAAAAAAATAATCTCGTAAAATTGGGTGATGCCATTAACCAACTCTTTAAACAAGAAAAACTGGATGTGAAAATATCTCAGTTTACTGTAAAAAATGGTTGGAAAGATATTGTTGGAGAAGTGATCGCAAAAAGTACAACCGAACTTTTTTTTAACGAAAAAACCATCTTTGTAGGTTTAAATTCTGCCGCACTCAAACACGAATTATCGTTTAGAAAAGAGGAAATAGTTGCCAATATCAATAAATTTTGTGGTTATAAATTAGTTGAACAGATCGTAATACGTTAAAAGAATATTTTAAATGAAAACACTTAAGCTTATCCCAATATTATTTTGTTTTGTTTCCTTCTCACAAAATCAAGATTCTATCACCTTAAAAAAGATCTATAATTTTTACTTAACTAAAAGTAAATGCTATTCTAATTTAGAACACCTGGCCACAAAAATTGGGGGCCGTTTAAGTGGAAGTCCGCAAGCTGAACAAGCCGTTATTTGGGCAAAAAAAGCCATGTATGAGGCCGGTGCAGACACTGTTATTCTTCAACCTTGTATGGTACCTCATTGGGTAAGAGGCAAAAAAGAAAAATGCAATCTAACTTCTGGTGCATTTAAGATCAATAAACCATTAAATTGCATCGCCCTTGGAAACTGTGTTGCAACAGGCTCTGCAGGCGTTCTTGCTTCGGTTATTGAAGTGAATAGTTTTGAAGATCTGGACGATCTTGGCGAAGCAAATGTAAAAGGTAAAATAGTTTTTTATAACGTATTTTTTGATCAAACTCATATTAAAACCGGTAGCGCTTATGGCGAATCGGTTAAATACCGTAGTAAAGGGGCTAGTTATGCGGCAAAATATGGCGCCGTTGGTTCTGTTGTTAGAAGCATGACTTCTGTTGCAGATGATGAACCGCACACCGGTAATATGAATTATGATACAACCATTAGCAAAAGAAAAATTCCAACACTTGCAATCAGTTACCTAGCGGCAAATCAACTTAGTGAAGCAATAAAAAAAGATAAGAACACAAAACTATATATCGAAACGCATTGCCAAACCTTACCGGATGCGCCATCATTTAACGTAGTTGGACAAATTACAGGAACAGAAAAACCAAATGAATTTATTATTGCCGGCGGTCATTTAGATAGCTGGGATAACGGACAAGGTGCGCATGATGATGGAACCGGCATTGTACAAAGCATAGAGATCCTATCAGTTTACAAACTACTTGGCATTAAACCAAAACACAGTATTCGTGCCGTTGCTTTTATGAATGAAGAAAATGGTTTAGCCGGCGGCACAGCTTATGCTAAATTTGCTAAAGAAAAAAACGAAAAACATATTGCAGCATTAGAAACAGATGCGGGAGGCTTTACCCCTAGAGGTTTTGGCGTTGATACAACAAATGGTTTATATAATTTAGTGATGAAATGGAAAACTTTGTTTGCGCCTTATTATGTTGAAAGAATTGAAAAAGGTGGTGG
>JALHPG010000102.1 GCA_022842625.1 Bacteroidia bacterium
ATAATGAAGAGTTCATAGTTATAGCCCTTGTTTGCCTTTCAATAAGTGTATGGCTATTCCTAAAACTTAAAAATGAGAGGAAGCAAAAAGAAAAGCTTTCAAAAGATTTTACAAGATTGATGGCTGACAATGCTCTGCTTGAAGCAGAGCAGTTAAAATTTCAATTACAACCCCACACGCTTAATAATATTTTAGCCGATTTAAAATTAATAGCGAGTAAACTAAACACCGGTATGGATTCGCTATCAGAAACACTTGAGTATATTCTTTACCGTGGCAAGGGGCATTTTGTGAGTGTAAAAGATGAAATTGATTTCATAAATAAGTATATAGCCTTAAAGGATATTTTTAGTTCAGAGATAGATTCCATAAAAATCAATACCATTCAGATCGATAAGAATTCTCCCCATTACTCAAATCCATGCATACCGCATTTAATTACTGCCTATTTTATCGAAAATGCATTTAAGCACGGTGATGCAAACCATAAAGAATTTCTTACAATAACAGTTGCTTTAACCGGTAATGTTTTTGAAATTAGTGTAATTAATAAAATAAAAAAGACAAACGTCATTGGAAATGGAGGGCTTGGTTTATCTAATATGAAGAAGCGATTGGATCTTTTAGTTAGCAATCAATACGAGATGAAAAATGAAAGGAATGAAGAAGAATACCATGCCGTTTTACGCATTCAAATAAAATAATGACTAAATTAAAAGTTGCCATACTTGAAGATAATGCTCATCTCTTGAAAGAACTCAAGACTAATTTGGAGGCTACCGGACTGGTTGATGTGGTTGCCTACGCCAGAGAGTCTGATGAATTCTTGAATAAAGTTAAAGCTGCAAAACCGGAGGCATTAATTATGGACATTGATCTAGGCGGCGATAGTATGAATGGATTGGATATTACTAACCTTTTAAAACTTCCTACATTATTTGTAAGTGGTAAAACAGGAGAATACTTTAAAGACATCGAAACTATTGATGGAAACGAAAATGTTCCAATAAAGCATATAACAAAACCAATAACACTGGATAAACTCAATAAAATCTTACCTAAGTTCCTGAACGAAATTAAATCTATTCAAAAAAATAGTATTTCATTAGATTTTTTTGAGAAGGGACCTTACAATATTATAGAAGAAAATATCGTATATCTTAGCTCTAAACATGAGGATTCAGGCAATAAGGAAGTTTATTTTATGGATCGTGATCCTGAAGTACTGATTGATTTCTCGTTTAAGAAAATGCCTTTAAAAGGATTCACCGAAGGTTTGTTCGTGCCAATTAATAAGCAATATGTAGTAAACAAGAATAAAATACTTTCCTATACAAATAATCAAATTGAGATACAAGTTATGAAGTCAGGAGGACTTGTTAGTATAATCAAACTTGACGTTTCCGAAAAGTATAGACCTGCAATACGATTGCTTATAAAGTCGAACCGCTCTTAAACCTCAAAAAACCGCTCTTAATACTCCAGAGGGTGCTGATCTGCCTCGGGGTTATTTTACTCAAACATTAATTATTTCATTTGCTTAAAATTTAAAGCAAATGATTTTAGTTCACACATCTAAAACTTCTTCAATAAAAGAAGACTTGATCCAAAAAGGGTACTCACACCTTAAGTATTCCGATTCAAATAACCTGGAGCAGATTATTTCTGACTTAGGTAACACAATTTTTAAAACTGAGATAAGGGAAAATAGTTCCAGTACGAGATTGTTGGCTTCCAACAAACCCATGAATTTTCATACTGACCACCACAATGCCAAATACATAGTGTGGTTTTGCAACAGCCAGTCCGCATCAGGAGGAGAAAGTCTTTTAATTGATGGTTGTCAATTAATCAATTCAATTTCTGAAAATAGTAAGCGTTTGTTGACTGAAGTTACCGTTAAAAGTCACCATGCGTTTTATGGCGATAAATTATCGTATCCACTTTTAAGTTTAATTGAGGGCGAATTCGAATCTGTTTATTACGCTTCATGGATGGTAAATACACCGGGATGTATAAAACATAAAAAAGCACTTGAACAATTTGAGAGCATTGTTAAGTCTGCTGATCCAATAAAAATATTGCTTTCTGAAGGGGACTTGCTGATCATTGACAATCACCGGATGTTGCATGGGAGAGAAGGATTTCCATCATCATCTAATCGCTGGTTAACAAGATACTGGCTTTCTGATAATACAAACCTAAAACCAAATAAATAAAATGAAAACAACAACCCAAAACAATCTGGTAAAACCAGAACCAATTAGCTTAGAAAGGATCTCTTGGCTAATAAACGAAAAAAACATCATGCCATCAATCGCAAGTATAAACCTTGAAATGGTGAAAATGAAAATGCAAGACAAAAGCGAATGGCAAGGATGGACAAGTGAACAATGCGATAGCGCAGAAGTAGAATACAAACGCTATCTGCAATTGAATTTACAATTCCCAAAAAGTTCAATTGTGCCAAACAAGATCATGGATACTATGTGGCATTATCACATATTGGATACTAGAGCTTATTGCAAAGACAGCGAAGAAGTATTTGGAGGTTACTTTCATCATTATCCATACTTCGGAATGAGAGGAGAACAGGATAAACAGAATCTTTTGAATTCATTTGAAAAAACAAAGGAAATGTATCTTGAAACATTTAAAGAAAGTATGATCAGGGGCGAACATACTGATTGCTGGCATGACTGTGAAGGAAGATGTTGGCATGCGTGTTCAAGCGACGATGACCGTAAATAGTATTTACATGGAAACGATAGCAGGATATTTTAAAACCGAACATTTTCTATATCGTCAATGGGATAGAGGTGTAAGTAATACTGAACTAAATTTTGTTTTAAACAGAGTTGAAGCAAAAAAAGGTCAGCAATTACTTATTGTTAGTCGTAAGATCATACGAAAATGTAGTAATAAAAAATGCTTAGAGCTATTTATCAAAATAGAAGGGAAAAAGTTAATTACCTGTTTCTATTGTGATTTTCAAGATTATTTGAATTCAAAAAAGAGTGAAAATTTTCAGATTATCTCTTAGCACTAACATAAACTGTTATCTATGAATTCATAAATGCGAAAGCCGAAACGCAGTAACAGTAGGCCTAACAATACAACTCAAATAATATGGGAAAAAATAGCGGACTGGTAAATGCACCAAGCACTACCGGAAATCCATCGGGTGGTGGAAGAGGAAATAAATAATTCTTCTAAAACAAAAAAGCGCCGGCATTATACCGGCGCTTTTTTTGATAAATACTAAAATTTAAATGTTTGATTGTTAACGTTTTGTAGTTTTCGAAAAAAATATGGTTCAAATTTGAATGTTGGATTAATTTTTTTTGCTGACCTTCTAAAAAATATCTTTTATGCAAAACAACCTGTATCCAAAAACGCCTTTAAATGTGCCGGCAGATTTAACGAGCCCTAATAAAACATATCGTAAGCATGTTTGGATTGCCTCCCTTGCATTGATACTTTTTATAATATTATATATTGGCCTATCTATTTGGTTTATTTACAAATCATACAAACTTTTCGGTAATACATTTAGCGGTGGCAGAGAGGGCGTTTTAACGTTTATTTCGGGCGTTATTATGGCTTTTTTGGGTGTGTTTATGTTAAAGGCATTATTTTTTATTTCAAAAAGAAATGAAACTAATGATATTGAAATTAAAAAGGAAGATGAGCCTTTACTTTTTGAATTTATTTACAAAGTGGCCGATGAGGCAAAAGCGCCCAGGCCGCATAAAGTTTTTCTCTCTAATACAGTTAATGCTTGCGTGTTCTATCACATCTCAATTATTAATTTATTTTTCCCTACCAGAAAAAATTTGGAGATAGGATTAGGTTTAGTAAACACCTTAAATCTTGCAGAGTTCAAATCCATTTTAGCACATGAATTTGGGCATTTTGCTCAAAAGTCTATGATAATTGGTCGTTGGGTATACATTGCTTATCAGGTGGCACATCAAATTGTTGCCAAGCGAGATGGTTTTGATAAGTTCTTAAATGGCTTATCTAGCACAGATTTTAGGATCGCTTGGGTGGGTTGGGTATTGTCGATCATCATATGGTCTATTCGTGCTATTTCAGAAACGTTTTTTAAGTTGGTATTAATTACGCAACGCGCTTTATCGCGAGAAATGGAATTTCATGCTGATCTGGTTGCAGTTTCATTAACAGGAAGTGATACCTTAATTCATTCTTTATATAAATTAAATGCTGCTGATGAAGCTTACGAAGAGGCATTGGAATTTGTAAACAAACAATTAAAAAAGAAAAAAGCTGTAAGTGATATATATGCCATTCAAACTAACTCAATTAAACATATGGCAGTTGTATTGAATGATCCTACCTATGGTTTATCGCCCAACTTAAATGGAAGAGATGGTTCAACGTTTAAAGTATTTAAAGAACAAATTGCACAAACGCCTAAAATGTGGAATACACATCCTTCTAATATCGACAGAGAAAAAAACGCGAAAGCAATTTACATTAAGTCTGAGGTTGATGAAAGAAGCTCTTGGGTTTTATTTAAAGATCCTGATGCAATTAAAAACAAAGTAACTCTAAACCTATATACTGATTTAAAGATAGAAACAACGCCATTAACAAAACAAGATAGTTTAGAGTTGCACGATAAAGAATTTAAAAGAAGTTTTTTGCTCCCTAAATATAAAGGCGCTTATTTAAATAGACCTACTTTACTTGGTTTTAAAACAGTAGAAGCAATTTACACCATGGATATAGATCGTGCGGCATTAGCGTCACAATTTACGTTATTGTATCCGGAATCTATACAGCATCACTTAAGTTATCTTAAAGATCTGGATGAAGAAATAGCCATGTTGGAAGGATTAAATAAAAAAACACTTGATGCTAACGAAGGAAAAATAAATTACAGAAAAAATGAAATAAGCAGAAATGAACTTCCTGATATTATTGCGAGCGTAAAAAAAGAGGCAGAAAGTATACGTGCTATAATTAGTGAGCACGATAAACTTTGTAGAAATGTATATTACACAGCAGCAAAAAATAGTGGAAACGGATGGCCGGAATATTTGGTTTCTGTAACTAAACTTGTTCATTATTGCGAACACAGCCAAAAAAATATTGAAGAGTTGAGTCGCTTCTTTTATGATACACTGGCAGTAGTTTATAAAATTAGTAAAGTTAGTAATGCCGACATGCTTCCTTTGCTAAGATCGGCAAATGAACTTCACTCTGCTTTAGAAAGTGTTTTCGTAAATGCCAATAAACTAAAGTTGAATGCTCAAATAAGTGAAAAACTTGGTGGCATTCAGTTTGAGGAATTACTACAACCTTTTGGATTAGGGATCGCTGATCATAACAATATTAATTCGTGGATAGATGTTGTTGGGGGTTGGATAAATTTAGCATTAAGTGCGCTTAATTCGTTAAAAGAAGCGGCGCTTGATGAACTATTACTTACCGAAGATGCTATAGAAAAAGCAACCGTTTCGGGCACTTCTTATCCTGCTCCGGATCCAATTATGATGTTTGAATATTTTGCATTTGATCCCTCCATAAAAAGAGAGGTAACTCAAAAGCCGGATATGTTATCAAGATTTTATAGTGCAGATGGTGTTCTTCCTACATTTTACCGATTGGCGGTTTCAGCAGTTATTATTCTTTTTGCGATATTTTTCTCGTCGTATATTGGTCAATCAAGTTTATTAATTTATAATGGGATGCCTGTTGATGTGGTTGTGCAAATTGACAAGGAAACTTTTCCAATTCCGGCATACAACCATACCGATGTACTGATTGATAAATCGGGAAAAATAAGTATTAAAGCCTCCACCGCAAATGGCGAAGAGATAGAAACTATTTCCCCCGAACTATCAGATAATTCTCGAACCTTTGTATATAATATCGCCAGTGCAGCCGTGTTGTATGAATGGACGGTTTATTATGGAACAAGGGATTTTGGTTTTTCTAACAATAACTCCAAATTATTGGGGGCAAAAAGGTGGATGGAAACAAGTGCTGATTATTATTTTGAAGAGCCGCCTTCTACTATTTCAATGCCAAAAGGTCAAACTTCAATGAGTAAAGTGGTATTAGCGGTTTATTTAGATCATCCAGCGCAAGTAGCAGCGTCTATAACCGATGAGAAAGAGAAAAATGATTTTCTTACCATTCATAGTTTATGGGAAAGAAGCAATTCCAAATATTTTTTATCTTGGTTGGCTATGGCAGGTGAATTAAAAACTTTTCCTGACATCTTAAAAAAACGATTAGCAAAAGATCCGTTTGAAGTTGCCTCGTTACGAATGCAACAAGAATTTTATAAGGATAAAGAAAAAATTAAAATATGTGAAGAACAAACTAAATTTTATTTGAAAAATCCTGACAACCCAAATTTGTATTATTTATATATACGATGCATGGAGGATAGTCCAAAACAAGATAGTTTGTTTGTGGAAGGGTATAAAAAATGGCCTAAAAATCAGTGGTTAGCTTACTCATCTTCATTTGTGTTTACGCAAAAAGAGGCTTGGAATTCTGTTTTGGAATGTTATGAGTTTGTAAATGAAGCGTCTCCTGAATTAAGAGAAGGTGTGTTGGAAGAAATGAAACGCGTTTGTCATTTATTAAAAAAGGATGATGTGATCGAAAAAATAAATACTGATGATGTTCCTTACTTAAGATTTGTAAAAGCTATTGAGAATAGTCGCAAGGCGAATGCTTTTGAAAATAACGCTATAACGGGTGATGAGGTTGATCAATTATATTCTTATAAACTTTTAGCGCAAGGTAATATACAAGAGGCTCTGGATTATTGTAAAACCGATAGCAGTTTATATAATTCGATTTTGCGTTTGGCTGCGGTTTCTGATGGAGCCACTCAGGATATTTGTTTAAAGGCAATTGCCATTAAGCCTACACGGGATATTAATTCAGGAACTTTAATTCCGGCACTTGCATTAAATGTAAAATATAATTTAGCGATTGATGATTACAGAGATGCGTTTAAAAATATGGGGCAATTGAGTGCGGATACTGTTTTTAAATTCATTAACTATTTAAAAATAAATAAAATTGATGAAGCAGATAAATTGCTAATTGCAATGACCGCCGAAATGAAAGGAAAAATAGGCTTGTTGGGGATTTTGATAGTTGGAAAAAACGCACCTGAAAAATGGAATTTATATGCATCAACATTATTATTTTTAAATGAGAAGCCTTATAGAAAAGATGAATTAAAAGATTGGAAAACGGAAGAACTAAAATAATTATGGTAGTTTAATGTTACCAAATAAACTAAAATTTGTTTTGCGTAATTGTATCTTTAAATGTGTAACAAAATAAAATCCTATTTCATATCAAAAAGTTTTTAATATTCGGTTTTATAGTTTCATTAGCTCCTTTAATTGCAGGGGTTTATGGGGTTTTCCATGATCAAATCACTTATTCTATTTCTCCTGAATATTATACTAAGTTTAAGTTCTATCAATTCGGTTTGATGAAATTAGGTAATGAAGCCATTTTTCCAAACCCTCGTGTAGAAGTTTCTATTGTTGGATTTTTGGCCACTTGGTGGATGGGAGTTCCAATTGGAATTGTATTGGCATCCGTTGGATTTATGCATCAGGATAGTAAGCAAATGTTTATTATCACCTTAAAAGCGTTTGTGGTTGCAATAATCGTTGCTTTATTAACCGGGCTAATTGGTCTTGCTTTTGGCTGGTTGTATCTTTCGAATGTAGGCGTGAATTGGTGGTTGCCGGATAATTTAATTGATAAAAAAAGTTTTATTTCAGTGGGATCCATGCATAACTTCAGCTACATGGGCGGTTTAATAGGCCTTATTGCCGGTGTAATTTATAGTATTCGAATTAGGAATTCAATTAGAACAAGTAATTAAAATTAAAAAATTGGATAGTGATTTTTGGGATGCAATGCAGGATAATGAGTAGGCTCATTGGTTTAAAAAATGAATTTCGTAATATGTATATAATTTCATAAATTTGTTATATGCAAACCGCTAGTTTAGGACAATACGGTAATTTAGATTTTGTTTTTTTAGATTTAAAACAAAAATCTTCCACTCTTGATAAAGAAATCTTAAAAGATTTAAAGAAATTAGAAAAGCTAATTATTAAAGCCTTTAGTTCCCGCAAAAATCTAGATACAGAGTTAGATTTAATTTATCCTCAACTATTTTCGTTACGTCTTAGAGCTTTAGAATATTTAAGCGAAGAAAAACAAGATATTAATACAGCTTTAGATGAAGTATATCCTGCCATTGAAGTATTAGGTAAAAATCCAAGACTTAAAAAAACCGGGTATCATATTGCACAAACATTAAGTTATAATCGTAAACTGGTTAATTTTTTTGAGGATGCTGGTTTAGTAAATGAAAAAACCATTTCATCCATTGTAGAATCAGACATTGATTATTCATCTTATTTAGTAGCTCTTAAACTAATGCCAGTGAACATCAGTAAGCTGTTTGGAGGATTAATAAATGCGTCACTACAAATAGAATTTACTTCTATTGCATCTATTATGCTAAATAATAAAGAGTTTACTTGTTCAGATTTGAAAATTGCACAACTTACTTCTTTAGCTTCTAAAACATCTATCGCCTATATGGGTTACGTAAATCATTTAATTACCATGGCACAAGCTGAGCTTTTTATAGATGAAAAGAATGAATGGAATACAGTTAGCATGAAAGCTTATGCAAATGCTTATAGTGATAATGAGCCAGATTACGATAATATTGTTTTAAGAGAACCCAATCCGGAATACAATAAATGAAAGCTGGTGATATAGTTTTGGTTGCTCTTCCGCAATCAGATGGAAAAATAAAAAAAAGACCTGCATTACTTATTAAACAAATGCCAGGTTTTGGAGATTGGTTAATTTGCGGCATCAGTTCTCAATTACATCAATACATTCCAGGCTTCGATGAAAAATTAGATACAACTCATCCAGATTATACAAATTCAAAATTGTTAAGCCCTTCTATTATCCGACTTGGTTTTTTAACTGTAACACCATCAGCAAAAATTCCAGGTGTATTAGGTAATATAAGCCAATCAACTTTGAAAAAAATGACAGGTAATTTAATTAACCACCTTAAGAAGTAATATTATTCTGCTTTTATTATACCTCACCCAATTCAAAAGCATATCTATAACTAATTAATTTTCTTTCTTTTTCATTTTCCTTCCAGCGCTTTTCTTTGTGGCTTATCTCAGTTAAACCTTTTGTTTTAATACCTTTAAATTTTGCAACTACATCTTTCATTGTTTTTAATTCATGTTCCACAGATAAATTCTAAATGATACTGAAAACAAAAACCTGCTTTGTAACTTTCTAGTTTAATTTAGGTTTTAAGAAGTAGTCATTATTCCCCTTTAATGATTGGTTTTTCAAATTGTGTTTTATTTATATACATGTAAAACTCATTTGATAAAATAGAAACCTCTTTGTTTTTTACAATTAATCTACATTTGGTTCTAAAATCGCCACTACATTTTATACCTCTGGTTAAAATATAATGTTTGGGTGGTATGTTAAGTGTAAAATAACTATTACCGCACCAACTGTTCGACCAGTATTCAATCGCTCTCCATTTATTTTTTTCATCCAGCGCCTCAATGGTCATTATTATGCTACCGTCTTGGGTTTCAAGATTAGCAGTTTTTGTGCTCGAAAGATTTGCTACATAAATAGGGAAACTCTTTACTTGTTGTATTAATGTATCATCTTGTAGCATTGTTGCTTTATCTCCAAGGTTTCTATGAAATAAATAACTTGCCCATATTGGTTTTTTCATTAAACTTAATTCGTTAATTGTATCTGCAATAACCTGTAAACTTGTATTGGATATGTTATATGGTTTTCCATCAGAAGGGTCTTCATAAAATTGATAATAATTAATTTCTTCTTCTTTTTTTGACAGATCTAATGTGTCAGTCATTAATTCCATGCGCTCTATATTATACCAGGCATTTAGCATATATTGCGGCGAAAGACAAACGGTAGCCTGTTTTCCTTTATTTATTAGGATAGGAATTTTAAACTTTTCAGTTACTTGATTTTTAAACGAAGAAAGGATAACAAGTCCTCCTGAAGCAATAATAATAAACACTACTGCAAAATTTGTGGTTAAATTGATAAATCGTTTCATAATTCTATATTTTGAATGTTTATATATGACCCTTATTACCGTAAAATTATTAATAAGCCGTATCATAACCTTGGCAATTACCTAAACGGTTAAGATTGTTTTGTAAATGGCAGGATTATTAAATCATCCGGTGGCTTAAATGCAATGTGTTTTTAATATCGGTCAGATCTATTTGCTCAAGCCCACTGTTTCTCAGAAGTGGTTGCTAGCTGTTCTTTTGTTAATGAATTTCTAAACTGTCTTTATAAAGATTGTCGATCTGTAATAATTTTCTTGCAATTTGTTTTTCAGCATCTGATTTTGCTTTTTCCTTGTCTGATTTAGTTAAATCTTTTTCAAGCTCTTTAATAGCTTCAATATTTGATCGTTGTTCCAAAATAGAAAAATCACGCTTACTTTCGTTGTATATCAGATACCACATGTAGGCTTTGATTTTGTCTTTTGAAACATTAATGCCGTCACGATACTTTATTGCTAGATTTTTTCTGGCACTTGTAATGATTCCGCTAAGTTGCAAATTCTCAACATCAGGTAATGACGCAAGGCGTATTGTCCAAATCAAAGCACTATCTAAATTTTTGACTACACCAATACCATCCGTGTAGCAACCAATGATATTATTCATGCACTCAGGATCTTTTTGGTTACCGCATTGTACTGACCAATAAAAAGCTTGCTTGTCGTCTTTTTTTAATCCACGTCCTGTAGCATAACTATAAGCAATTTTAAATTGAGCATCTAACCAGCCTTGGCTTGCTGACTTGAGTAACCAAATATTTGCTATGCTGTCATCTTTTTTAACTTCAATTCCTTTTTGATAACAATATCCAAAATTGTATTGCGCTTCCGGCTGTCCCATTTCTGAGGCTTTTTTAAGAAGGGGAACAGCGTTTTTTGTATCACCTTTACCTAAATAGTCCTTGGCCTGTTTGTTAATTTCATCGGCTGTCTGTCCGTTGCAAATTGTAGATATTAAAATTGAAAGGTGTATCAGGATTTTTTTCATTTATGTTTAGTCGGCTTTAAAATGGCTTATAACGTTTTGCTGGCTTTCACAGTTGGTCTTTCATTGATATCTGTGTTTATTCCTTAAAAATGTTTATTAAATGTACTAATGTTTATTAGCAAAGCCAAATGAAAAAAATCTATTGAGCAGGTTATCATTAGGATTTTACAGCCATACACGGTTTTTATTTTTCGGCATCTTTATATTTTAGTTTTACTGCTTTTATTATTAGTTGTATACCCCACACAATAACTACAATACAGAAAATAAGAAGTGGTGCCAGCCTATTGTCAATTAGTGTAACATAAATAAAGCAAAAGGGTAAAGAGATAATACCAACTAGTACTAATATAAAACCAAGAATTAGATATTTGTTTCTTTTTTTCATTTAATCCCAGTTTTCTATTTGACTCCTCATACTAACTTCAGCTTCCGAAAATTGTCTTTTTCGGTGTCCGTTAGCACCAGATGGATGTGGGAAAGAGTCTAAAATAATATTTTCATTTATTAGGTTTTCTTCTTGTAATTTTTTTAAGACTTCCGAAACTGTATTTCCTAATGGAATTATTAATTTATTTTTGAAAGTGTTTATTTCAGGAACAAAATTTTGCTTTATGGCCTCCCACAATATTTCATTATTTAATGGTGATGGATTTTTACCTGTATAATTTTTTCCCTTTATAAATACAGGGTACCTTAAAATTGAAGTTGTATGTATGATCGAATTTTTAATATTAAATAATTCTTCTGTTGTAGTTATTCCTAGTTTTTTATTTAAGTGCAACTCATCAAGCATTTTTATAAGATTTGTTCGCATTGAGCCTGCAAAACTGGCTTCTTTTTTGCCTGCTTTTAGTGATTCATTCCAATCATTTGTTTCTTTAAATGATTTAATAACCGTTCTGTATGAAATTTCCATTTGAGTCCAACCGGGTGTTATGCCAACAATTATAATCGAAGCATTTGTATTTACATAATCAACCGGGGCATAATAAATTTCAAGATCCTTTTCCTTTTTGAGTAAATAGTCCTTTTTAATCAAATCTGATTTCTCATATTTGTTTCTAATGATTTCATTCTTAATAGAGGTTTTGAATGGCATATTTAGTATTTAGAAGGTTTGCATATAAATAAGCTATGGTATCGTTTCCCTAAATTAATATTTTTAAAGGAAAATCAAATGGTTCTGTCTTTTTATTTGTAAATTGAATTATCAAAAAAAGAAATATGATCCTTCTTAAAAATATAATTTTATCAATCACTGCAACTTTGCTGCTGCTGCTGTCTTCTTGTCACCCACAAACGCCAAACGAAAACAAACAAGCAGAAAAGGAAAAGCCAGCACCTTTGATAGATCTGAAAAACTTTTTTAAAAACGGCAATAAAACGTCCTTCCAAATTTCGCCGGATGGCAAGTATTTTAGTTACAGAGCAGACTACAATGGCAAGATGAATGTTTTTGTGCAGAAGGCTAATGATACAGTTGGTGTAAGAGTTACTAATGATACCCTACGCAGTATTGGTATGTATTTTTGGAAAGGCGATCGCATTGTTTATTTGCAAGACATTGGAGGGGATGAAAACTTTCAACTGTTTTCGGTGAAAGTAGATGGCAGCAACTTAAAGGCATTAACCCCTTTTGCGGGTATTAATACCACTATAATTGATGTTTTGAATGAAATACCGGGTAAAGAAAAGGAATTGCTGGTGGGCATTAATAAAAGAGTAAGGGAGTGTACCGACCCATACTTGTTAAATATAGAAACAGGAGCACTTAGCTTACTTTACGATAATAAAAAAAACTTTGAAGAATGGGTAACAGATAATAATGGAACGATACGATTGGCATCTAAAGCAGAGGGTATAAATACTACCTGGTACTATAGAAATTTAGACAAGGAGGCTTTCTCACCTTTGGTGACCGTGCCTTTTAATGAACAGTTTACTATAGGCTCGTTTGATAAGGACAACAAAAATATGTATGTGTTAACGAATATGGGACGAGATAAAATTCTCCTGGCAGAATATGATCCTTTAACTAAAAAGGAAGTTAAAGAACTATACAGTAATAGTGATTATGACCTTAGCAGCATTTTTTATGACCGTAAAAAGAAAACACTTGCTTCTGTTTCATGGATAGGAGAAAATCCGGAAAAACATTTTTTTGATAAAGAATGGGAAGAAATAGAACAATGTATTAATAATAAATTTGAAGGTTATTTAAACTTTGTTACAGGCTATGATGATGCCAGAACAAAAGCTATTGTTGGCATTTATAACGATCACATGTGGCCAAAGTTTTATTTATATGACTTTAAAACTAAGGCAATCACAGAAGCTGCTAATCCTTATCCATGGATCAATGAAAAAGAAATGTGTCGCGTAAAACAGATCGGAAGAGCA
>JALHPG010000103.1 GCA_022842625.1 Bacteroidia bacterium
GCAAGGTTTAGATAAAACCGAAACGGCAAAAAATATGGTGATGAGCAAGTAAAAGTATGGCGCAGAAGTTTTGATGTACCGCCTCCCAATGGCGAAAGTTTAAAAGATACTGCTGCCCGCGTTATTCCTTATTTTGAAGCAGAGATCATTCCGAAATTAAAAGCCGGCAAAAACGTTGTTATTGTTGCACATGGCAATAGTTTACGTGCTTTGATCATGTATTTAGAAAAAATGACCCCTGAACAAATTCTTGAATTTGAAATAGGAACCGGTCAGCCAAGACTATATGAATTAGATACTGATCTAAAAGTAATTTCAGCAAAAAATCTATAACCCATGCAACAAAATTTTTTAAACGAAAATAGCAAGGTAATTGCAGTTGATTTTGACGGAACAATTGTTGAACATAAACATCCGGCAATTGGTAAAGAAATGCTTTTTGCCTTTGCTACCTTAAAGCAACTTCAAATAAAAGGACATAAATTAATTTTATGGACCATTAGAACAGGGCCATTATTGGATGAAGCTGTTGAGTTTTGTAAAAAAAACGGGGTTGAATTTTATGCCGTTAATAAAAATTATCCTGAAGAAGAATTAAATGAAAGAACGTCAAGAAAAGTAAATGCAGATGTGTTTATTGACGACAGAACAATAGGTGGATTTATTGGCTGGAGCGAAGTTTGGCAGTCCTTACATCCGGAGGGCGGCGAATTTTCACATCAATTAAAAAATCCCGAAGCACATCACAATTACAAAAAAAGCGAAGGTTCAATCTTTAAAAAACTATTTGGTTCAAAATGATCTATTTAAAAACGCGCGACGAAATTGAGCTAATGCGCGAATCGGCCTTAATGGTCTCTAGAACATTAGCTATAATTGCAAAAGAAGTAAAACCGGGCGTTGAGCCAATAAAACTTGATAAACTAGCCGAAGAATTTATTCGCGATAATGGCGGCATACCTGCTTTTAAAGGGTATGGTCACAAAAGCAATCCTTTTCCTGCCACCCTGTGTATTTCAATTAACGATGCGGTTGTACATGGTATTCCTACCAATAAACCTTTAATCGAAGGCGATATTATTTCTGTTGATTGCGGTGTAAAAAAGAACGGCTATTATGGCGATCACGCCTATACCTTTGCTGTAGGCGAAATAAAACCCGAAGTGCAAAAATTAATTGATGTTACTAAAGAAAGTTTGTTGTTAGGAATAGAACAAATGGTTGCAGGAAACAGAATTGGAGATATTAGTTTTGCCATTCAACAGCATGCCGAAAAAAACGGTTTTGGTGTTGTTAGAGAATTGGTTGGGCACGGCTTAGGTAAAAACCTGCACGAAGAGCCCGAAGTGCCTAATTACGGTAAACGCGGCAACGGACCAAAATTAACAGAAGGAATGGTTTTAGCTATTGAACCTATGATAAATTTAGGAACAAAAAATATCAGACAATTAAAAGACGGATGGACAATTATAACTTCAGATGGAAAGCCTAGCGCCCATTTTGAGCATGATGTGGCTATTGTGGATGGTAAGCCTGAAATTTTAAGTTCATATGTATTTATTGAAGAAGCCCTGGCTTCTCTAAAATAATTTCGTCATATCTGTTTTCGGAAAAATATCTATTAAAGATCTGCGTGAAAAAATTATTTTACGCGAAAAAAGAAAACTTTCTTTGTTCAATAAGATCATGCTTTGGCTGCATTATTTTATTATTGTTAGCTTACTAATTGCCGTAAGCGCAAAGTACATTTCACCTTCTTTATTCTGGATCCCCGCCTTTTTTGGTTTGGCCTACCCTTTTTTGTTTTTAATAAATCTGTTTTTTGTTTTTTATTGGCTCGTTCAATTTAAATCGGCTATTACATTTGGTTTAATTGCCTTTTTTATAAGTTTACCCGGAGCCTTTAAATACGTTCAAATTAGTTTTCCTTCAAAAACAGAAGCCAAGCAATTAAAAGTTACATCTTATAACAGCATGTTATTTGACCTTTATAACTGGTCTAAAAATAAAGAAACCAGAAATAAAATATTAAGCAACTTGTCTGAAATAAGTCCGGATATATTATGCTTACAAGAATTTTACACCTCCGAAGAAAAAGGAGATTATAACAATATAGATACTTTAAGGTCATTACTTAACACGCCGTATTACCATACCGAATTTACTAGTACGTTGCGTGGCTTTGATCATTGGGGTGTAGCTACTTTTAGTAAATACCCAATTATAAATCAAGGAAAAATAATTTTTAAAACGCGCTCAAATAATATTTGCATTTATTCTGATATTGTTATTAATAAAGATACGGTAAGGGTTTACAACCTGCATTTGCAATCTATCAGTTTCAGTAAAGGCGATTCTAAATTCTTAGAGGATGTTATTTCAGAAAAGAATGCAGAAGACGAAGTTGAAAAAAGCAAAAGCATTTTAAGGCGATTAAAACGCGCGTTTACGAAACGCACCAAACAGGTAGAAATGGTTGTTGCGCACATGAAAACCTGCAAGTATAAAATAATTTTATGCGGCGATTTTAATGACACGGCAGCTTCATACACCTACCAGCAACTTTCAAAAAAATTAAACGATGCTTTTGTTGAAAAAGGCGTTGGCTTTGGTAGGACTTACGCCGGCAAATGGCCGCAATTTAGAATTGATTATATTTTGTACGATAAAACTTTAAAGTGCCTAAACTATAAAAGAAGTGACGAAACGCATACAGATCATTATCCAATTACTGCATATTTTGAAAAATAAATTTGATTAAGATACTGTGAGTTTATACATTTAAACAAAATAAAAAAAATAAAGACCATGAAAACAAAAATTATCCTTCCACTGATTGCAATTATTTTTCTGAGTTCATGCGCAGATAAATTCAGTTTAACCAAACGTAAGTACACTAAAGGTTATTATTTTGCATCAACTAAAGGTAATTCATCTGCAAAAAATCAAAGCGAGCATAAAAATTTACTTGTAAAGAATTTGCCTACTAAAAATTCAAATTTAGTTGTAGAACCTATTTCAAATCCGGAAATAATTACAACTTCAATCAACGCACCAATTATAGTTGCAAATGCGCATACCAATGTTAATACTCATAATAATGTAAGTTCTGATCTAACAGCATCAGCAAATTCTAAAACTAGTTTTGCTACTAAAACTGCCATTAAACCGGTTGCCGATAAAAAAGAAAACACTGCAAACACACAAAAGAAAGGAAGTTCAGATACTAATTTAATAATAATGGTTATTTTATGTCTTTTTCCATTTATAAATCTTATACCGGTTTACTTACATGATGGTAAAAGTTTAACCCTTAATTTTTGGGTTACACTTATTTTGGATTGCCTCTTTTTTCTTCCGGGAATTATTTTTGCATTGTTAGTGGTTTTAGATGTGTTTAGCCTTGCCTAACGTTTTACACAAAAATAATGTGATTAAAATCAATTTAGATTAAGCTTATTTTGATAAAATTTAACATTTAAGGCAAAATAAATGGCTTACATTTACACTATTAACTAGTTAAAAACCAACTCTATGAAAAAATTAATTTTAATGGCTGCTTTTGCAGGTTTATTAGGAAGCACAGTTGTTGCTAACACTTTAGGTGACGACAAAGACAAAAAGAAAAAAGAATGTTGCAAAAAAGGCGAAGGTAAAGCTTGCGCTGGCGAGAAAAAAGAAGCTTGCGCTGCAGGTGAGAAAAAAGCTTGTTGCAAAAGCAAAACTGCTGAAACTAAACCAGCTGAAGAGAAAAAATAATTTTGTAATTATTTACACTACTTTAAACCCTTTCCCCTTAAAACGGAAAGGGTTTTTTGTTTTTATAACCTTTTCACAACTATATAATATAAGGCTTGGTACCTTTTTTTTGACCCTCCCCCCTTTTGGGGTATTTTACTAAAATGTTGTTAAACGGTAATTTAATACCATACCAATATTATATATTTGTTAAACATTAATATTATATAAATGAAACAATTCTTTTTATCAGTTGCGCTCTTATCTACATTACTATTTAATGCACAAGAAAAGCGCCCGCAAAATTGGTTTAACCTCGACCCTACCACCGATAAAATGAATGGTGTAGGCACAGAAAGGACTTATCAGGAATTATTAAAAGACAAAAAATCAACTACCGTAATTGTAGGAGTTATTGATAGTGGTGTTGATTATAACCACGAAGACCTTAAAGGTGTTATGTGGACCAACCCTAAAGAAATTGCCGGTAATGGTATTGATGATGACAAGAACGGTTATATTGATGATATACACGGTTGGAATTTTATTGGCGGCAAAGACGGCAAAAACGTTGATGGTGAAAATCTTGAAATGACCCGTTTGATCCGTAAAATGAAACCTAAATTTGAAGGGAAAACCGAAGCTGATTTTAAATCAAAAGAAGATAAAAAAGATTATAAATTATATCAAGAGCTAAAAGTTGATTACGCTAAAACAACAGAAAAATTTGAAGGTGCTTTCAACCAAACAAAATTTTTATATGAAGGAATTAGCAACCTTAACAAAAATGCAAAAGAACAATTAAAGGCAGAAGTGGTAGATGCTGACGTTTTAATGAAGTTTGAGCCGAAAGATAAATCTGACAAGCAAATGAAAATGATAGCTACCGCGATGATGAAAGGTGGGCAAGGAAAAAATTTAGACGAGGTGAGTGAGCAAATGAAAGAAGGTTACAATCAATTTAAAACCTATGTTGATTGTGGTTTGAATTTAGATTTCGATCCTCGTAACATAATAGGTGATGATTATAACAACCCAAATGATAGAAATTACGGTAATGCAGATTGTAAAGGACCAAACAGTTTTCATGGCACACACGTAGCCGGTATTATTGGCGCTTCAAGAAAAAATGGTATAGGAATGGATGGTGTTGCAGCTGATGTTCAGATAATGGCAATTCGCGCTATACCTTCGGGAGATGAGCGTGATAAGGACGTTGCAAATGCAATTCGTTATGCTGTTGATAATGGTGCTACAATTTTAAATATGAGCTTTGGTAAAAAATACAGCTGGGATAAAAAAGTAGTGGATGAGGCTGTAAAGTATGCCGAAAGTAAAGGTGTTTTATTAATGCACGCTGCAGGTAACGATCATGTGGACATTGATGTGGAAGTACACTACCCTTGCAAAAAATTTGAAGAAAAAGGAGAAGCAAGCAATTTTATGGATATTGGTGCTTTAAATTGGCAGCCAAACGAAAAAATTGTGGCCACTTTTTCTAACTACGGTAAAAAAACGGTAGACCTTTTTGCTCCGGGAGTTGACATTTATTCAACAGTGCCCGAAGGAGGTTATAAAGATGCTAGTGGTACAAGTATGGCAACGCCGGTTGCTTGCGGTGTAGCAGCAGTTTTAAAATCGTTTTATCCAAATTTAACGCCTCAACAAATTAAAAAGATCTTAATTAAGAGCAGTATTAAAACCTACAAAGGACAAAAAGTTCTTAAACCGGGTTCTAAAGATGAGTTAGTTAAATTTGAAAAGCTAGGCAAAAATGGTGGAATTGTGAGTATGTATGAAGCCGTTAAAATGGCTGAGAAGTATTCTAAATCTAAAACCTAATACCTCATAAAAAATAAATTAAAAAAGCCATTCTAAATCAGAATGGCTTTTTTGTTTTGAAAGCTTTCTTGGAGACACTGACTGGCCTTAAAAAAATTCTGTAAGATTTGTGTTTTAGTTTTTTTAGACATGTTCTTGAAAATAAACCGTCATTGCGAGGAACGAAGCAATCTCAAACACAGAAAACGAAAATATTCAATTTTCAGTTTGTTGTCGATATCCTTCTCTCCAGATAGATATCGGGATCCCATCGAAGTGACAACCAAATTGTCAGTTCGAGTAGCGAAAGGAAGTGGAGCGTATCGAGAACGCTTCTCGATACAAATTTTCGCAAAGAGGCAAGCGAAAATTCACTCGAAGTGACAGTGTTCGGACGGGCGCTCGAAGTGACAGAGTAAGTCTTGAAAATAAAAGCAAACAATTCTCCCTTTGTAAAAAGGGAGTTAGAGGGATTTATAAAAACAATTTTATTTTCAAGACAACGAATAAATGCAGTTTAACGGGCATTTCGACTCCCTGCCCGGAAGAATCCGTTCGCACGGGCGCTCAATGTCCGGCATAGGATCGTTGAACAGAATCGAAGCGCTACTTATACATCTTCTCTCTTTGCTCTTTTATTGCAGGATTTTCAAGGTATTCATCATAAGTACAAACCTTATCAATAATGCCTTTTGGCGTTAACTCAATAATTCTGTTAGCAACCGTTTGCATTAACTGGTGATCATGACTGGTAAACAAAATTGTTCCTGCATAATCTTTTAAGGCATCGTTATAAGCAATAATACTTTCCAGATCTAAGTGATTGGTTGGCTCATCTAAAATTAAAAAATTCGGATTCAATAACATCATTCTACTGGTCATACAACGCACCTTCTCTCCTCCACTTAATACATTACATTTTTTAAGCACTTCTTCGCCGCTAAATAACATCTTACCTAAAAATCCACGAATGTATGTTTCGTCTTTATCCTTACTGAACTGGCGTAACCAATCAATTAAATTAAGATCGGCATTTTGAAAATATTTGTGATTATCGTTTGGCAAATAGGCTTTATAAATAGTTGTTCCAAAAGTAAAGGTGCCTTTAAAATCAGTATCCTCATCTGCTAACACCGAAAATAAACTTGATACCGCCAATTGATTTTTACTGATAAAAGCAATTTTATCGCCCTTTCTAACATTAATGTTAACGTCTTTAAACACAACACCATCTGCATTCGATTTATTTAAATTTTCAATTAATAATAATTGATCTCCTGCCTCGCGCTCTTGTTTAAAAATAATTCCGGGATACTTACGTGTACTTGCAGGAATTTCGTCTACCGTTAATTTCTCTAATAATTTTTTACGGCTGGTTGCCTGGCTACTCTTGCTGGCATTGGCACTAAAGCGACGAACGAATTCCTGTAACTCTAATCGTTTATCTTCTATCTTTTTATTTGCATCGCTGCGTTGCTTTAATTGTAACTGACTCATGTGATACCAGAAACTATAGTTACCGGTATAAATGCTTAGTTTACCAAAATCAATATCGCAAATATTAGTACACACTGCGTCTAAAAAGTGCCTATCGTGACTAATAACAATAACCGTGTTTGTAAAATCAGCCAAAAAATTCTCTAACCAACTAATGGTTTCAACATCCAAGTCGTTGGTAGGCTCATCTAATAATAAAATATCAGGATTACCAAACAGCGCTTGTGCTAACAAAGTTTTTACTTTTTCTTTACCCGTAAGATCTTTTACCAAACGCGTGTGCATTGCAGGCATAACGCCCATATTGGTAAGCATTTCGGCAGCTTCGCTATCGGCGTTCCAACCATTCATTTCGGCAAACTCCCCTTCTAACTCACTTGCTTTAATGCCGTCTGCATCGCTAAAATCGGGCTTTGCATAAATAGCTTCTTTTTCTTTTATGATCTGGTACAAACGTTTGTTACCCATCATAACAGTATCTAAAACAGTATACTCGTTGTATTCAAAGTGATTTTGTTTTAGGGTGCTCATGCGCATACCCGGTAAAATGTTTACCCTTCCTTTAGTTGGATCTATCTCTCCACTCAAAATTTTCATGAAGGTGGTTTTACCTGCGCCATTTGCGCCAATAATTCCATAACAATTACCCGCTGTAAAATTTACATTTACCTCGTCGAACAAAACACGTTTGCCATATTGCAAACTAACATTACTGGCTGAAATCATTTTTCTTGTAACTCTTTTATAATAAGGCTGCAAAAGTACTAAATAATTGCCATCTGTTTAGTAGTTTCGGACTGTGAAATTTTTAGTTTTAATAATTGTTTTTTCGACCTCTGTTTTTGCCCAGCAAAAGGTAAGCGGCGTGGTGGTAGATAAAGCCAATAAACAAGCAATACCCTTTGTAAGCATTGGTATTATTGGCAAATCGGTTGGCACCTTAAGCAACGAAAAAGGCGAGTTTGACTTTAGCTTTTTCGACAATCAAAAGAACGACAGCGTAAAAATTGCCACTATTGGCTATAAACCGCAGGTATATTTGGTGGCAGACTTTGTTAAAGAAGCCAAAAAGACCCTTGTTTTAGAAGCTTTGCCTCTGCAATTGAACGAAGTAGTAGTTAGATCAAAAAAAGTAAAATTTAAAACCTTAGGCACCACCAATTACACTAAAAACAATTGCACAGGCTTTGCAGATATTGCCGGCAACTGGAAAGGCTCTGAAGCCGCTATTTTAGTGCGAAATAAAAAAGATTGTTTGTTAGAGGATTTTAGTTTTTATGTGATCCAAAATAAATATCAAGATTCATTGTTATTTCGTTTAAACTTTTACGACCGCATTTCTCCTCCCCCTAACAGCCCCGATTGGATGGGCGAAGACTGGGTTGGACAAAGTATTTTAAGAAAGGCCATTATTTTTAAAGTGGGTATTAAACAAGGTGAATTTACTTTACCAATAAAGAACTACAACATACAAACCTCTAAAGATTTTTATATTAGTTTAGAATGTTTAATGGACGAAATGGAGATCACAAAATTCTGTTATAGTGGTTCGGTAAACACACCATCCTTCTTTAAAGTAAAAGCTTTTTCTACCTGGCGCAAAACCGGTGGCAGAAAAGGCGGCGGCGGTGCCGATTTTAATGTTAAGGTATCGTATACAGATTAAAATAATAATTTATAAATTAAGGTCATCAAAATTTAAAAACATCATGAGATCAATTTTAATATTAATATGCTTATCACAATTTGTTTTAGCACAAGTTACCATTAAAGGCAAAGTTTTTGATAAAACCACAAACGAAGCCATTCCTTTTGTAAGCGTTGGTATTAAAGGAAAAACCATTGGTACCGTGAGCGACGAAAATGGTAATTTTGAAATACAATTAAAGTCGGTGGTGGATAGCGATTCGTTAAAGATCTCTGCCATTGGGTATATGAGCAAAAGTTATTCGATGGTAAAAGCAAAAGAATTTAGCAACGAAAAAATTTATTTAGGTCAGGCATCGGTGCAATTAGGCGAGGTTACCGTTAAGCCAACAAAAACAATCACAAAGGTTTTAGGTAACAAAAATTACAACACTAACATACACTGCTCTTTTCAGGGCGTTGATAAAAATTATAAAGGTGTAGAGGCCGCCATTAAAGCCAACAATAAAAAAGGGAGAGTGGTATGGCTCGAAAAATTAAACTTCTACATCATAAAAAATGAGTTAGAAGATTCGGCCAGCTTTCGTTTAAATTTATATAAAGAAGATAAAGAAGGTTTGCCGGGAGAAAATATTTTAAGAAAACCGATAGTTTTTAGAAGCAAAGTAAAAAACGGAATTGTTGAAGTAAACTTAAAAAAATACAACATTAATACCGATAACGACTTTTTCATTAGTCTCGAATGCCTATCTGAACAAATGGATAAAGACAAATTGACCTTTTCGGGCTCTGTGATGGGGCCAGCTTATTTTAAAATGGCCACCTTTGCCGATTGGGTAAAAAGCCCAATGATGGGATTAGACTTTAACGTAACCATTAGTTACCAAAAATAAGGGAGAAAAGGCCAAAACTATGGTTTTAAAAATTAGGTTTAATGAGTATATTTAACACCATTAAATATTGAAAATTCAACTGAATTTATGCAAAATAAGATACAGATTTTAGAAGATAAAAAAGCCGAAGCGCTTTTAGGCGGCGGTCAAAAACGAATAGACGCACAACACAAAAAAGGAAAACTTACCGCTCGTGAGCGTATTCATTTTTTAATGGATGAAGGCACTTTTGAGGAGATAGGTATGTTTGTGCAACACCGCAGTAATGATTTTGGTTTAGATAAAGAAAAATATTTAGGAGATGGTGTTGTTACCGGCTATGGTAATGTTAACGGGCGTTTAACCTATGTTTTCTCTCAGGATTTTACGGTTTTTGGAGGAAGTTTAAGTGAAACCCATGCCGAAAAAATTTGTAAGATCATGGATCTTGCTATGAAGAACGGAGCACCTTTAATTGGCTTGAACGATAGCGGTGGTGCGCGTATACAAGAAGGCGTAGTATCTTTAGGAGGTTATGCCGATATCTTTTACCGTAATGTGCGCAGCAGTGGAGTAATCCCGCAATTAAGCGCTATTATGGGTCCATGCGCCGGCGGTGCTGTTTACAGTCCTGCTATTACCGATTTTATTTTAATGGTAGAAAATACCAGTTACATGTTTGTTACAGGCCCTAACGTTGTAAAAACAGTAACACACGAAGAAGTTACCAGCGAAGAATTAGGTGGTGCCATTACTCACGCCAGCAAAAGCGGTGTTACCCATTTTGCCTGTGCAAATGAGGTGGAAGCCATTAATTATTTAAAACAATTATTAAGTTACGTACCACAAAATTGCGAAGAAGACGCTCCTTCTCTACCCTACGAAATGGGTAATGAGTCGCGTCCTGAATTAAATTCAATAATTCCTGATAATGCTAACCAGCCGTATGATATTAGAGAAGTAATTGAAAAAGTAATTGACGCAGATACATTTTTTGAAGTACATAAATTATTTGCAGAAAATATTGTAGTTGGTTTTGCGCGCCTTGCCGGCAGAAGCATTGGTATAGTTGCTAACCAGCCTGCGGTATTGGCGGGAGTTTTAGACATTCACTCTAGTACCAAAGCAGCGCGTTTTGTGCGCTTTTGCGATAGCTTTAACATTCCATTATTGGTATTTGAAGATGTACCGGGCTTTTTACCGGGTACCGATCAGGAGTGGAATGCCATTATTACTAACGGTGCAAAATTATTATATGCATTTAGTGAGGCAACGGTTCCGAGGATTACGGTAATTACCCGTAAAGCTTACGGTGGCGCTTATGATGTAATGAACAGTAAGCACATTGGTGCCGATATGAATTACGCATGGCCAAGTGCTGAGATTGCAGTTATGGGTGCTAAAGGTGCTGCCGAAATTATTTTTAAAGGAGAAATTGCAGCTGCAAAAGATAAAGATGCTAAGTGGCTTGAAAAAGAAACAGAATATAAAACCATGTTTGCAAACCCTTACCGTGCGGCAGAAAGAGGTTTTATTGATGAAGTAATTAAACCTGAAGAAACCCGTATAAAATTAATTAAGGCATTTAAAATGTTAGAGAATAAGGTAGATAATTTACCTAAAAAGAAACACGGTAACATTCCGTTATAGCATTAAATACAATTTCAGTAAAAGATCCTTCTTCAAAAGAGAGGGATTTTTTTTGCTATCTAAAATCACCATTCAATAAAATAACCAAGAATTAAATTTTACTACAATTTGTAGCTACACCCTACTCCATTTTGTAGTTAATTTAGCTTATGCAAATTATTTTAGAACGTTTATGGCACAATACTACAGACTGTATTGCCGTGAAATTTAAATATGATCCAAGTATCATCCATCAACTAAAAACGCTTGAAGGTGCCTTATGGAGCAATACTCATAAGGCTTGGTTGTTTATTTACAGTCAGCAAAAGGTAAATGAAATTTGTAAACTATTGAATTCAGGAAATTCTATAATTTTTAGTAACGACCTAAAAGCTATTGAAAGACCAAAAAATGATAAAGGACATAGGCCAATAAATACATTGGCTAATTTAAACGAAGATGCTCAACAAAAAGTAAAGGCCTTTGAGAACTGGATGCAGAGTAAGCGCTACAGTGATAGCACAATTAGCACTTATACAGATGCATTAAAAACTTTTTTACGTTTTTATGCAAGCAAAACCATTGCTGAAATAAATAATAATGATCTGATCAATTTTAATAATGAGTATATTTTAAAAAATAAATTTTCAGCATCCTTTCAAAACCAAGTTGTAAATGCTATAAAATTATTTTTCAGAACCATTGAATTAAAAAGCATGGAGCCCGAATTGGTGCATCGACCCAAACGAGAGCATATGTTGCCAAATGTGTTAAGTAAAGAAGAAATAAAATTGATCTTAAATGCCCATAATAACATTAAGCATAAAACCATGTTGAGTTTAGTTTATAGTTGTGGCTTAAGACGCAGTGAATTATTGAATTTAAAATTAAAGGATATTGATTCTAAAAGAGGCTTAATAATTGTGCGTCAGGCAAAAGGAAAAAAAGACAGAGTGGTGCCATTAAGCAACAAAATTTTACAACTTCTTAGAGATTATTTTATTGCCTGCAAGCCTACTGAGTGGCTTTTTGAGGGGCAGCAAGGAAATTGTAAATATGACGAGCGAAGTTTAGCCAGCGTTTTAAAACAGGCCATTGAAAAAAGTAAAATAAACAAGCCGGTAACTTTGCATTGGTTAAGGCACAGTTACGCTACCCACTTATTAGAGAATGGAACAGATCTAAGATATATACAAGAAATCTTGGGCCATAGCAGGAGCACAACTACAGAAATATACACACATGTAAGCACAAAGGGAATTCAAAATGTAGTTAGTCCGTTTGATACCCTGTAAGAATAGAAATTTTAATATATTTATACAATGAGTAGCATAAAATTATTTGAAAGCAAAAAAATACGTTCGGTTTGGAACGAAACAGAAAATAGCTGGTATTTTGTAGTGGAAGATGTTATTGCTGTTTTAACTGATAGTAACGACCCTAAACAATACGTAAAACGTATGAGGCAGCGTGATCTTGAACTTGCTAAAGGGTGGGTACAAATTGTACCCACCCTTATTGTGGAAACATTGGGAGGCAAACAAAAAATGGGTTGTGCCAATACAAAAGGGTTTTTGCGGATAATTCAATCTATTCCTTCTCCTAAAGCAGAACCATTTAAATTATGGCTTGCACAAGTTGGTTCAGATAGATTAGATGAAATTGAAAATCCGGAATTAGCGACCAAACGTACACGTGAATTATATAAATTAAAGGGCTATTCGGAAGATTGGATAGAGAAACGCATGCGAAGCATTGCAATTAGGGAAGAACTAACTGATGAATGGAAAAGCAGAGGTGTTAAAGAACATAAAGAATACGCTATTTTAACTGCGGAAATATCTAAAGCTACATTTGGTATTTCACCTAAAGACCATAAAGCTATAAAAGGATTAAAAAGTCAAAACTTACGCGACCACATGTCGGATCTAGAATTGATTTTTTCAATGTTAGGCGAAGCGTCCACAAATGCCATTGTTAAAACAAAAAGTCCGGTAGGTTTTATTGAAAACAAAAAAGTTGCCAAACAAGGCGGTAATGTAGCGGGTAATGCTCGAAAGGAATTAGAAGAAAAAACGGGCAAAAAAGTGGTTTCGAAGGAGAATTATTTAGAATTAGGACAATCGGCTAAAAAGAAGTTAAAATGAATTATATTTACAAAACCATAAGGATGAAAAACATGCTCCAATCTTGCGAAATCAGCAAGATAAGGATGATAAAATTAGTCCTATATGGTAGTTATAGGGCATTTTAGGACGACAGTACAAGTTCAAAAAATAAATTCATGAAATTAAAATTTTTCATTCTGACATTTCTTCTTCTCTTCGCAAGAGGGTGTGACTT
>JALHPG010000104.1 GCA_022842625.1 Bacteroidia bacterium
TAGGGCATCTAATACTTTTTGAGCATACCCGTTATATTTTTCGCTTAATGGCAAAATCGCAAACTGATCAGGTGTTAACCATAATGGGAAATTACCACCACAGTGTTCAATTAAAACGGCAATAAAGCGCTCTAAGCTACCAAAAGGCGCACGGTGGATCATTACAGGGCGGTGTTTTTGATTGTCGCTTCCTGTATATTCCAATTCAAAACGCTCAGGTAAATTATAATCCACCTGAATAGTTCCTAACTGCCATTTTCTTCCCAAAGCATCCTTAACCATAAAGTCAAGTTTTGGTCCGTAAAATGCGGCCTCACCTAATTCAGTTACAGTTTTTAATCCTTTTTCGGCAGCTGAATCAATAATCGCTTTTTCTGCTAAAGCCCAATTCTCATCGGTACCAATATATTTAGTTTTATTCTCAGGATCTCTTAATGAAATTTGAGCAGTGTAATCTTTAAAATCTAAGGCGTTAAAAACATAAAGCACCAGATCAATTACTTTCAAAAATTCTTCTTTTACCTGATCAGGTCTGCAAAATAAGTGCGCATCGTCTTGTGTAAAACCGCGCACACGGGTTAATCCATGCAATTCTCCTTTTTGTTCGTAACGGTAAACAGTTCCGAATTCAGCGTAACGTTGCGGTAGATCTTTATAAGATTTTGGTGATGATTTATAAATTTCGCAGTGATGTGGACAATTCATTGGCTTTAAATAAAACTCTTCACCTTCGTGTGGGGTTTTAATTGGCTGAAACGAATCGGCACCATATTTTTCGTAGTGACCCGAACAAACGTATAATTCTTTTTGACCAATGTGAGGCGTAACAACCGGTAAATACCCGGCTTTTAACTGCGCTTTTTGCATGAACTGAATTAAACGCTCACGCAGCATAGCACCTTTTGGTAACCATAATGGTAAACCCATACCTACTTTTTCAGAAAAAGTAAATAATTCTAATTCTTTACCTAGCTTACGGTGGTCGCGCTTTTTAGCCTCTTCCAACATCACTAAATATTCTTTTAATTCTTTATCCTTAGGGAAAGTGATACCGTAAATACGAGTAAGCATTTTATTTTTTTCGTCGCCTTTCCAATAAGCGCCGGCCATATTTAAAACTTTAACAGCTTTAATAAAACCTGTACTTGGTATATGTGGTCCGCGACATAGATCAGTAAAATTACCCTGAGTATATAGAGTAATGTTGCCATCCTCTAAACGCTCAAGCAGATCTAATTTATAGATATCTTTTTTCTCTCCAAAATATCTAACAGCATCTGCTTTAGAAATTTCTTTACGAATAAAGGTGTTGTTTTGTCTTGCTAACTCTAACATTTTTTCTTCGATTCGTTCAAAATCGGCTGGCGTTAAAGTTTGACCTTCAAGATCAACATCGTAATAAAATCCGTTCTCTAATGGCGGACCAACCCAAAACTTTACGCCTGGGAATAAAGCCTCAAGGGCTTCAGCCATAAGATGGGCAGATGAATGCCACATGGTTTCTTTACCAAGATCATCATTCCACGTTAATAAACTTAACGATGAATCTGAAGTTATTGGTCGAGAGGAATCCCAAACTTCGTTATTAATTTTTGCGGCTAAAACGTTTCTTGCTAAACCTTCGCTAATGCTTTTAGCAACGTCCATTGATGTAGTTCCTTTTGCGTATTCACGAACAGAACCATCGGGAAGAGTAATTTTTATCATAAGTTTTGTTTACCTACTAACAACATAGGTTTATTTTTCGGGAATAAAGATAAAGAATAATAGCCACTAATTACACTAATTGTCACAAATTATTTTACGCTTTTTATTTTTGCGCTTACTGATCTGTATCAGTGCAATGTCGAGCGGAGTCGAGACATGTATAAGCTTCTCGACTCCGCTCGAAGAAACATTGTCATTATCCTTAAAATGATCTTTACAACACTTTTTAACAACCATAAAATAATATGCTGAAAAAACAATCGTTTAATGTTTTTATAAATCACTATTTTTACTTTTTACATATATGGGAAATTACATTTTTTTAGCTCTGGTTCTTGCTTCCTTTTTTGGTCTCAGCAAATTATTCACAAAAGCCGGCATAGAAAGCTGGAAAGCTTTTATACCTGTTTACAATTTCTATTTATTGGCTAAGCTGCTTGAAAAACCATGGTGGTGGTGTTTGATCATGATCGTGCCGGGTGTAAACATAATTATGTACGGTGTGTTTGGTTTTAATGTTGCCAGAGCCTTTAATAAACCAAGTAATCAAGATCTACTTTTTGCTTCTATTTTGCCCTACATCTTTTTTGTAAAATTAGGCTTTGATGAAACTGCAAAATTTGTTGGGCTATCTAAATTTAAAATTGAACCAAGTAAAATGATCAAGAATTGGGTAGACCCAATTATTTTTGCTGTTATTGCTGCCTCCATTATTCGCGGATATTTTATTGAGGCATTTACTATTCCAACTTCATCTTTAGAAAAATCATTAATGGTGGGCGACTTTTTATTTGTAAATAAATTTGCATACGGACCAAAGATCCCACAAACACCTTTAGCATTTCCGTTTGCTCATCATACTTTACCATTAAGCGAAACTAAAAAATCATATTTAGAGTGGATAAAACTTCCCTATTTTAGATTACCGGGTTTTGGTTCAGTTAAAAATGATGACATCGTTGTTTTTAATTATCCTGATGGAGATACAGTTGCACTAAAACAACAAAACCAAAGTTATTATCAAATTATACGTGATATAGTTGATAATGAAATTGCAGAATCTAAGGACAAAAATCTAAACAAAAACGCTGTTACCAGACAGGTTTGGGAATATGTAAATACCAATAAAGAGCAATTTGGAGAAATAGTTGGTCGTCCTGTAGATAAACGCGAACATTATGTAAAACGTTGTGTAGGTATTGCCGGCGATAATTTTGAGGTTAGAGCAGGAGATGTTTACATTAATGACAAACTACAAAAAATGCCTATTAAGGCGCAACACCATTATTTTGTAAAAGCTAAATCGAGCTTTATTACTCTTGAGTATTTAGATAAATTAGATGTTTATGTTACCGAAGCCTTATTAGTTTCTGTTGGCTTAGCTAACGAACAACCTTGTGTTTTTCTTGAGCCTTTTACCGGAGGAAATGGCAGATACATTCCGCTACATAATTACGACTATACTGTTTTTAAAAACACCTTCACCACAAAAGATACAGCTGTTTATTGTTTAAACATGACAGAAGAAAGTGCAGCTAAAATAAAATCAGACCCAAACGTTTATCAGGTATTTAAAAGAATAGATAAAGATGAGGCTTATGATAACGGCATATTCCCACATAAAACAAGTTATGCTTGGAACAATGATAATTTTGGTCCGCTTTTAATTCCTAAAAAAGGCTTAACGCTTCCAATAGATACACACAATGTTTGTTTGTATGAAAAAATAATGAATACCTATGATGATGGTATTCACCAAGTAACTAAGCAAGGAGCACAAGTATTATATGATGGTAAACCAATAACAAGCTATACTTTCAAACAAGATTATTACTTTATGATGGGTGATAACCGTCATAATAGTGCCGATAGCAGAAGTTGGGGAATGGTGCCTTACGACCACGTTGTAGGTTCACCTTTCTTTGTTTGGTTTAGCATGAAGTATGCCGAAAACAATCCAATTAGCGGTAAATCTGTTATAGGCTCTTTATTCAAAAACAGTACAGAAGGTAAATTCCGTTGGGAACGTTTTTTATGCTATGTAGATGACGGAAATTTACATTCAATAAAAATTCCTTTTATTTTAACGGTGATACTTATTTGGGGCTTTAATAAATGGAATCATCGCCGTAAATTAAAACTGAAAAAAGAATCGACAAACTAAGTTACATACTCGATTTTGTAAAAAAACAAATCTGGTTTTTTGCTGCATTAATAGCACTGCTATCTTTTATTATTGTAAAAAAATTTATTTTCGATATCCGAAAGATCAATAGTATGGATATGCAGGAAACTTTTTTTAAAGGAGATGCCCTGCTCATTAATAAAATCGGTAGATCATTTTCAATAAACGATATTGTATATATCGAATATCCGATCAAAGATTCTACAAAACCTGTTACCTACTTTTTTCAACGTATAATAGGAACACCGGGTGACAGTGTGGCTATTGTTGACAAAGTTGTTTACCTGAACGGCAAAGCTTTAGAAGATACATTTACTATTAAGCATAACTACTATTTAAGGTCGACCGTAATTATGGATAGCTTAAATAGAGTAAAATATAATTTACAAGAAGGCGATCGGATATCAGAAAAAAATGATTACAGTTTTTCAATTACAAAACTACAAGCCGATAGTTTAAGCAAAATGGCCATCATAGAAAAAATAGAATTAGAAATGGAGAAAAAAGACAATTCGGATCTTTCGTGTTTCCCCTACTCTATAAATTATAAATGGAATATGGATAATTACGGTGCCATTTATATTCCAAAAAAGAATGACACCTTACAGCTTGATACGATCAATATTGTGCTTTATAAACGGCTCATTCAGGATCATGAGAACAACACGCTTGAATTAAAAAGTGATAGTATTTTTATTAATAACCTCTATACAAAAACCTATTACGTAAAACAGAATTACTATTTTACCCTTGGCGACAATCGCGATAACTCGAATGATTCGCGTAAGTGGGGCTTTTTACCGGAAAAAAGTATCATCGGAAAAAGCATTTGGCTGATCAAAAAAGCAAAAAGATGAACGTATTACTTAGCACCGCCTATTGGCCAAACCTTCATTATTTTTATTACCTGCTAAATGCTGATGCTATTACCATTGAAAGTTGTGAAAACTACCACAAACAAAGCTTCAGGAACCGCACACAAATATTAACTGCAAACGGAAAACTCGATCTTTCTATTCCAATAAAAAATTTAAGTCCAAAACAAATAATAAAAGAAGTAGAAATTTCTTATCAGGAAAATTGGCAAATTAACCATTGGCGGGCAATTACAAGTGCCTATAAAAACTCCCCCTATTTTGATTTTTTTGTAGATGAAATAAATTATTTTTATTCGAAACCATTCAAATTTTTAATGGATTATAATTTAGACCAACTAAAACTAATTTTTAAATTATTAAAACTAAAAAAAGAAATTGCTTTAACCTCTGACTTTGAAAAAGAACCAACAGATAATTTAGACCTTAGAAATTCTATTCATCCAAAAATAGAATTTAATGAAGATGTAAATGTTGCGCAATTATTAAAAACACCTTATTACCAAACCTTCGAAGCCAAATTCGATTTTCATCCAAACCTAAGCATCCTTGATCTATTATTTAATAAGGGTTTAGAAACACGCGATTATTTATTTGCAAAAGATCTATAAGATCTTATACGTTTACCTTAATTAGTAATTTATACTAAACAATAAATAAAATCGTTTAATTAAAATACATCCATTCAAACCAACTAATTAAAAAAATAGTATCCATATTAATTTTATCATTGGTATTAAGCTCATGCGCTATACACAACAAATTTCCATTTATTTGTTTTAAGGGGAGTTGTATTAAAGTTGCTTTTGGAATTTATAAAATAAAAGCATGGAAAAAGAACATGCAAGGAAAGGCTAATAAACGTCGTAATAAAGCTAACGGCAAAGCAAGTATAAATAAAAACAACAAAAATAAAATTACCGACAACGGTTATAATCCAAACGATACACTTGGGTATATTGGTGGTGAGCCATTTATTTGCAATCTATTAAAAGTTATTTTCTTTAATAATACTTCTAAAAATAATGAACAAACCGACACCTTGATAATTAGTTTTAATGAACAGAATAATGAGTTAAATGATGACACTAAAGGTAAGTTGAATGTTTATTTAAATTCGAGATCTAAAACAGATATTATAAAAGTAAAGTTGATCGATTGTGAACAAAAAAACATTCCAACAGAACAAACCAAAACCCGCTATTTACAAAGGGCTGCTAAGGCTTCAAACTTCTTAAATGAAAACGGAATAAGTAAACGCAAAATAGAATTGGAATAGAATGGATTGTTATATAAAAGAATCTTATATCCGATTATTTTAAATGTTAAATTTGCATCTGATTAAAAGATAGATTATGATATCAACCATAGAAACAGAGCGCTTAATTTTAAGAGAAATTCTTCCTGCAGATAAAACAGAAATGTTTGTGTTAGACTCCGACCCGGAAGTACACAAGTATTTAGGAAACATGCCGGTTAAAGATATTGATCAGGTTAGAGAGGTTATTCAGTTTATAAGACAACAATATATACACAATGAAATTGGTCGTTTTGCAATAATTGAAAAAAGCTCTAATGAATTTATTGGTTGGTGTGGCTTAAAACTATTTAAAGAAACTGTAAATAACCATACCGACTTTTATGACCTGGGATACAGATTGATAAAAAAACATTGGGAAAAAGGTTATGCCACTGAAGCATCAAAAGCCTGGTTAAACCACGCGTTTGAAACAATGAACTTAAATGAGGTATATGCCATGACGGATACAAGAAATTTAAATTCTAAGAAAGTTCTCGAAAAATTAGGTTTTTCTTTTGTTGAAAAATTTGATTTTATGGGCGACGAAAGTGATTGGTTTAAAATAACCAAAAAATAATTGTTTATTTGAAAGCCCGATCTTCATACCTAAAAAATAAATTCCTGATCATTCTTTTTGTTTTTGTTTTTTTTTCATGCAAAACTTTCAAAAACACTTTACTTATCGAAAAACTAAATGTGAGTTTTTTAGGTGGAAATAATTATCCTAAAAAAAACAATGAAGGCTCAATTGATATCCATGTTACCACTTCTGATACTTCTATTTCGACTCTTAAAAAATTTGATAGTTACAGCCCTTTAAATGAACCAGTAATAATAAAACTGGCGCAAAAAAACAACACCATTATTTTATCCGATAAAAACGGAAATGAATTTGCTCTTGCTTTTACAGATAGCACTGAAAAGAACTGCCACTACAATTGCAAGGCTGTATTTTATAAGGAAGATAAAATATCTTTTACTTCTCAGTTAGCGTCCTTTCCATATTGGCATGGACTTTCTGTGCTTGGCGGGCATCCATTATTTATGAGACACTTCTATTACACACTAGTAATAAAAAAGCCCGATGGAAAAAAACTAAAAATGCAATGGACTTATAGCAGGCAAAAATACAAGCCGTATAATTCTCGCCATAAAAAGTGGTCAAACGATTATTGTGTTGATAATGGCGGCGGATTAACTTTATTAAAAATAAAATAACCTAGGCCGCGGCTTCGCTTTTTAATTCAACCGTTGTGGCTCTGTGATAAACCGGAAACCTAACTGAGTTGGCAATAAAACAAAATTCACTTGCTTTTTTGTGCAATTCATTCGCTTTATTGATCATGGAATTATGTTGTACAACAACTATTGGATTTAAGATAGCCTCTGTAAAATACCCTGCTCCGTTGGTGGTTTGTATCATTTTACCTTCAGCATTATCAACATAATCTATTACTACTACTCCTTCTAAGGCGCAAAAATGCAAGAACCAAAGCATATGGCAGGCTGATAGAGATGCTAACAAAAGATCTTCGGGGTTGTTTTTTGTTTTATCGCCTTTATAACTCGAATCAGAAGAACATCGTAGCTTTTGTTTACCCTTGACTATAACTTCGTGACTGCGCTCATAGGCGTCTTTATTGGCAGTGCCGTTGCCGGTATTACCTGTCCACTTAACCGTTAATTTGTAGTGTTGTTGTTTTGTAGCCATGATAAAGGAGATTTAATTCATATATGGTTACGAATGAAAATTAATAAAGTTGCATATAGATTACGGTATTTAAAAAATAATAGATGAACGATATATTTTATCGATGAAAGCAAAAAAAAGCCCTCGATTTTATAGTCGAGGGTTTTCATTAATTTAAAAAAAACAACTAGTTAACTACTATTTTACCATTGCTCAGTACAGTATTATTTTTTGAAATTTGGTAAGTGTATATACCACTATTAAAGCTTTGTAAGTTAATTCTTACTTTACCGTTCAACATTTTATAATTCCCGGCTTCTCTGCCAAGAATATCCCTTACCACAACGTCACAATTCAATTCGTCTTGCAAATCAACAGCTTCAATGTTTACAGATTCGGTTGCAGGGTTCGGATAAACACTACTTACAAAACTATTTGTGGTGTTTTCATTAATACCTAAAGGTAACTGAACAAGAGATTTACGCATAATTTTTCCATCTCTATCGGCTGTTATAACGTAATTAGGAGTAAGCGCTAGCTTAATTGTTTGATAAACACCATTAACTTTAGCCAACCCATTATTATCTTTTACCCAAGAGCCGGAGGCACCGTTACTAGTACTATAAACAAAACCTGAATCACTAGCTGTTAAAATAACATTAGATGACGTTATTAGAAAATCACTTATGCCAAGAGTACTAGAGCCGTTTCCAATATTATAAACCAAACTCCAGGTTGCCCCTGCATCAGTAGACCTAAACACTCTTCCACCAAGGGTACTGCAAAAAATAGCAGAACTGGTTGCTCCCATGGTTACAATATACTTATCAAAAAAATTAGTTAACGGCGTTATACCTGTTGAAGAATTTGTAAAAGTTAATCCTGCATCATTAGATTTCAAAACACAGGTTGCACTAGAACCTGCATATAAGGTGTTATTTAAATTTTTAATGGTTGTGTAAAGTATCCCGTTAAAATTCGACCTAAGAGCCCAACTAGCGCCATTTAATTGATAAATTTTGGAATTAACCCCACTTATAGGATTTGTAAGGGCTAAAACTGTACCATTCATAACTGCCATGGCTTTAACTGCATCTGTAGCGCTGATCACACTCGTCATAGCCGCCCAATTATTTCCTGTAGTTGTTTGATAAATAGTATTTCCACCAAAAGCATACAAGGTTGGTCCATTAACCAGCCCTAAACGAACACCTGAAGACAATCCTGTATTTGAAGGATTAAAGGTTGTTCCTTCATCGGTAGATACATCTAAATTGTTGAAATTAGTTTGTGATGAAAAAAGTTTCCCAAAGGCAGAAATACAATCTTGCCCTTGAAAAGTAATTGGTGTTGATTGCCATTGCGAAAAAGTAGTCAATGACAAAAAAGATAAAATAGAAAGTAAAGTTTTTTTCATGAGTTTAGTTATTTAGTTTAAAACAAATTTAATAAAGAAATCGAATAAAATAAACCTTACAAAGCTTATTTGCTTAATTTTAAACCTCAAGACATTCCATTTTGAAATTTAATAAAACCAATAATATTTCATTTTTAAAAAAACATAAAATAAAATTCACACTTATTTTTATTTTACTTTTTATTTATTGGTTGTGGTTGCCAAATAAATTATTTACCAATTCTTGCAGCACCGTTTTACTCGATCAAAATAATGAGTTGTTAGCCGCACAAATTGCTGCTGATGGGCAATGGCGCTTTCCTCAAAGTGATAGTGTACCGGTTAAATTTAAACAATGTATCACTGTTTTTGAAGACGAGTATTTTTATTATCATCCCGGTATTAATCCATTTTCAATTGTAAAATCCATAAAGCGAAACTTTGGTGCAGGTAAAATAAAAAGTGGTGGCAGTACCATTACCATGCAAATAGCAAGGATGATGCGCAATCACCAAAAACGAAATTATTACCAAAAAATAATTGAAATACTTTTAGCTATTCGTATTGAGTTATCTTACAAAAAATCATCCATCTTAAATATTTATTGTAGCAACGCCCCTTTTGGAAGTAATGTTGTTGGTTTATCTGCTGCCTCTTGGCGCTATTATGGCAGAAGTCCGGAGAAATTAAGTTGGTCAGAAAGCGCTTTGCTGGCAGTGCTTCCAAATTCTCCATCATTGATCTATCCCGGTAAAAACCACGATGCCTTAATAAAAAAGCGCGATCGCTTGTTAAAAAAATTGGCCGACAAAAACATCATTGATAATTCAACTTACCAATTATCCATAAAAGAACCTTTACCTAATAAACCCTACCCTATTCCGCAATTAGCATCGCATCTTCTTAACCGCTGCATTTCTGAAAAAGGAAGGTCTAAAACATTCCAATCAACCATCAATAAAAATTTACAGCTACAGGTAAATGAATTATTAAATAAGCAGGTTCAAATTTTATCGGCCAATCAAATTAATAATGCTTGTGCTATTGTGGCCGAAACAGAAACAGGCAAAGTATTAGCGTATATAGGAAACAGTTGGTCGCTTAAGAACGAACACGAAAATTATGTCGACATTATTAATTCACCCCGAAGCACCGGAAGTATTTTAAAACCATTTTTATATGCCTTTATGCTAAATGAAGACAAACTATTACCTGCAAGTTTATTAGAAGATGTGCCAACTCAAATTGGATCTTACGGACCAAAGAATTTTAATTTAACCTACGATGGCCTTGTGCCCGCCAATAAAGCCATAGCACGCTCGTTAAATGTACCGGCAGTTAAAATGCTGCAAGATTATAGTGCTGCAAAATTTCATTACCGATTAAAACAATTAGGCTTTAAAACATTTACTAAACCAACAACACATTATGGGTTATCGTTAATATTAGGTGGCGGCGAAGCAACCCTGTGGGACGTTGCATCTGCTTACTCATCAATGGGAAGAGCGTTGAATAACTATTCAAATACCAGAAACAAATACAGTGCAAATAATTACCGTTCGCTTGCTTATTTAAACTCAGAAGTTGAGATAAATAAAGCTGCCACACAAAATACCGATCTGCTAAATGCATCAAGTATCTGGTACACCTTTAATGCAATGACCGAATTGTTGCGACCGCAAGATTATGTTGGCTGGATGCAATTCTTATCAAAAAACCGCATTGCCTGGAAAACAGGAACCAGCTTTGGTTTTAGAGATGCTTGGGCTGTTGGATTAAATGGCAAATACACAGTTGCCGTTTGGGTTGGTAATGCTGATGGTGAAGGAAGACCTGAATTAACCGGCACAGCTGCTGCGGCACCGTTGCTATTTTCTATTTTTAATATTTTGCCAAACAAAAGCTGGTTCAACAAACCAACCGGCGATGTTGAAAAAATAAAAGTGTGTAAACAAAGTGGTTTTAAGGCTTCAGAGATTTGTAAGGATGTTGAAATAAAATACTACCAAAAGGGCTGTAATAAAACAAAACAATGTCCGTTTCATAAATTGATACATCTGGATGAAACCGAGCAATACCGAGTAAACAGCAATTGTTATTCGGTTGATAAAATGAAACATGTTGCTTGGTTTGTTGTGTCGCCTACGCAGGAGTATTTTTTTAAACAGCACAGTTTATTTTATAAACCCTTACCAAATTATTTACCCGAATGTGCGAATGACATGAGTCTTCATCAATTAGATATTATTTATCCAAGAGAAGGATTTAAGATCTATGTGCCGATCGATCAGAGTGGCGCGCGAAGCAAATGTATTTTTAAAGCAACCCATAAAAATAATAACGTTACTATTTTCTGGCATTTGGATGGAAATTATATAGGAAGCACACAAAAATTTCATCAGTTATCTATTTTACCTAACAAAGGAATGCATATCCTGGAATTAACGGATGAGAATGGCGAAAGTGTACAATGTAAATTTGAAGTGATCGATAAATAATTAGCCAAACTTTTTCATTAAGATCTCGCCTACTCTTTTATCAATTATTAAAGTAAGATCAGATTCTTTTAACTCTTTCAGATCGATCCATCTTACAGATTGAGCGCCTTCTTTTTTATCGTAATTGTGCTCGGTAAGACTAATTTTAAAATTAAGTTTACTTTTTGCCTTTACTAAGTAATAGATGCTAATTACCTGACTGTTAGCGTGAAATGCTGAGGAAACAAAAAAATCGGTAGTATATAAATGATCCAGGATCTCAACATCCAGATCTAATTCTTCCTTAAATTCGCGAATTAAACAATCTCTGGTACCTTCTCCAAACTCAAGGCCACCACCGGGAAATTTTGTTATCTTATTCCCTTTAATGTATTCATCAGAAACCAAAACGGCACCATTTAAGGTTAAAATACCGTATACCCTTACATTAAATTTCTTTACCACGGGGTAAAATTAACTATAAAGCCAATTAATAAACTTCAAATTTATATACGTTTTTAACAAAAAGTGAATGAAATCTTAAAACGCCTCGCCAATTGTAAAGTAGGGTAATATTTTACCATCGCCAACAGCCGCGTCAATTCTAAGATTGATCTTTTGGGCCTTATCTAAGGTTAACCTTAAGCCTGCACCATAAGTATAGCGCCAATTCTTATCATTAAACGCATCGTAGCGTTTTGCCACTTGCCCTGCATCTGCAAAAAGGGTAAAGCCTAACATCCAAAACAAATGCCTTCTGTATTCTGCCTGAAACACCAACAGATTATTGTCTCTATACCTGCCTTCATAAAAACCACGCATTTTTTTTTGTCCACCCAAAATACCCATTTGATAAAAAGGCAGATCGGCATCAGAATAAATGGTATATAAATTTAGCGCCAAAATATTTTCTTTATAACTAAAGTATTTTATCAGGTCAAACGCTATTCGCGTATAATTAAACGAGCTGCCGGTAATTTTATCATCTCGGTAAACAACTAGTTCTCCAAAAATACCTTTTGAGGGATAAAAAATATAATCGCGACTATCATAAACACCAACAACACCAAATCCTGAAATGACCCCTCCTTTAGAACCAGGGATTTCTTTTTTATACAATTGCCCGGTTGAATCAAGATCGAACAAAGTAAACTTATCATAGGCATATCTGAATCCACCATAGAAATGATCTGCTAACTTTTTTAATCCTGTAACACGCAATCTTGGAAATTCTACACCATAAACTTCAACAAAATCTTTTGGCTGATCGTTGCCAACACCATAAAAATTATAAAAATATTTATTGTAGCCTAGCTCACCATATACTTGATAGGTGCGATTTTTAAAAAATAAAAAATAGGGTAAGTAAAACAATATTTGTTTGTTTTGGGTATAAGCAAATCCTAAATTAAAGCTCGAGCGCGTTGCATTGATACTGTCTTTTTTAAAATTAAACGTGCAAATACCTGCAGCGCCAAATCCAAAACGGGTTTCGGGCGTGTAAAACAAAACAGGAAAACCTGAAATAGTATAACGTTTTTTTGGCTTAACAGAATCAGTTTGCGAAATACCACTTAAAACAAACATAACTACCGTCAAGCATGTTAGAAATTGTTTTGTATGGATATTCCGAAAGATCAAATGATTAGTTTTACTGGCAAGCACTTTTATACAAAATACTAACAATTGGTAAAATTATTTAAAAGAACAATATAATTGCCTATTTTTTGTTACTATTTAAAAGCTTTATAGTTATATTCGTGGCGTTAATGGGAAAGAATTTAGTAATCATACCTACCTACAATGAAATTGAAAACATTGATAAAATGGTACGTACTGTTTTTGCCTTACCGCGAGAATTTGAATTACTTATTGTGACGACGGATCCCCCGATGGCACCGCCGCT
>JALHPG010000105.1 GCA_022842625.1 Bacteroidia bacterium
CATAAGATTTAATGGCGACATTGTACAAATTACAGATTGGCAACACCGTACTCCGGGAAATTTACGTGCATTTTATCAAGCAAAAATGCGCAACTTAAAAAACGGTAAACAAACCGAGAACCGTTTTAGAAGTGGCGAAAGCGTTGAGATGGTGCGTGTAGAATATAAAATGATGCAATTCATTTATACCGAAGGCGACTTTGCTGTACTAATGGATACAACTAACTACGAACAAATACATGTTCCGTTAATTATGTTTGGTGCAGGTGGACGTTTCTTAAAAGAAGGTATGGAAGTAAAAGTAAGTTTTGAAGGTGAAGAACCGATCATTGCTGAACCACCAACATTTATTGAAGCAGAAATTACTTATACTGAGCCAGGATTAAAGGGCGATACAGCAACTAACACATTAAAATTTGCAACTTTAGATACAGGTACAGAAATTAAGGTGCCATTATTTTTTAACCAAGGCGATTGGGTTAAAATTGATACCCGCACGGGCGATTACGTTGAAAGAATTAAGAAGTAAACTAATGTCATCCCGAGGAACGGGGGATCTTTATAAAAGATGCTTCCTTCGTCAGCATGACAATAAAAAAAGCGGGAGAAATTTTCTCCCGCTTTTTTTATTTCTTCATTTTGTCTTTAAAGATCTTTTCAAATTTTTCAACTTTAGGTTGTATCACAAACTTGCAATAACTCTCGCTGCCATTTTGATTGTAATAGTTTTGATGATATTCTTCGGCCTCATAATAATTAATATAAGGAGAGATCTCTGTAATAACAGGATTGGGATAAGCCTTCTCGTCGTTAATTTGTTTTTTATATTTTTCGGCTAATTGTTTTTGCTCCTCATTATGGTAAAAAACAACCGAACGGTATTGTGTTCCAAAATCATTTCCTTGTCGGTTTAAAGTTGTTGGGTCATGTGTTTTCCAAAACACTTCTAATAATTCGTCAAACGAAATTTTAGACTTATCAAAAATGATCTGACAAACCTCAGCATGCCCGGTTGTTCCGTTACAAACTTCTTTGTACGCGGGATTTTTCACTGTACCGCCACTGTAACCGCTTTTAATACTAATAACCCCGTCTAAGCGCTGAAAAACAGCTTCTACACACCAAAAACACCCGGCGCCAAAGGTAGCGGTATCAAGAGTTTGATTTGTTGAGTGGATATTAAGATCGCTTTGGTTCGTTTCTACATTCATAATAACTTTATTTGGAGTTGATGTTTGTGCGCAAGCACACATAAAAAAAATAGCTGCAACTAATGTTACAGCTATTTTAAAATTTATTTTAATTTTTTTCATTTTATATATAACAACCTATTCTTGTTTTTGTTCACCTTCCATTTTTTGTTGACCTTCAACCTCTACACCTTTTTTAGGCTTTTTAGGTTTTTTAGGCTTACCGCCTTTTTCGCGCCCAGCAAAATCATAGAATTTTTTTGGTTTATCGCTTTTGGTCATTTTAATAGTTCCGTCAATATCCCATTCTACAACGGTAAAATTTAGTGCAATTGTCTGATCTTTATCATCCGTAACGGTAGCCTCAACTTCTAACAAGCGAACCTCAGTGTCTGTTGAGTCAGTATAAATAGAATCTTTATTTATACGGTACTTTAACCATTTGTATTGGTATTTATCAAATAAAAAATCGCTAAATAATTTCCCATCTTTAAATTCAATCTTATCCATGGTTGATTTTTTTGCAGGCACACCATCTTTTACTTCGGTTAGATTAATATTAAAAATACGTTTATGCAAAGGATCCTTTTCGCCTTTAAATGTAAAACACATAAAAAAGATAACGGCAAGAAGTAAGCCGGAAAATGTAAATATTTTTTTTCTGTTCATAATTGAATTTTGTTCGGTTATATATTTAATCCTCGTTTTTGTTAAAGACAAGCAAATATTGAATAACAATTTAAATCTTAATAGTTTTATTATCGTAAAAATAGGAAATTATTATTTACTTAACAGTTAAAATTAATTAACAAAAATGCAACCGCTTGCTGAAAGAATGCGTCCAAAAAACCTCGATGAATACATCGGGCAAGGTCATATCATTGGCCAGGGCAGTGCGTTGCGCAATGCGATCAAACAAAACCTACTTCCGTCTATTTTACTTTGGGGACCACCGGGTGTTGGTAAAACCTCTTTGGCGTTAATAATTGCCAACGAATTAAAACGGCCTTTTTATCATTTAAGCGCCATAAATAGCGGTGTTAAAGAGGTGCGGGAAGTAATTGAAAAGGCATCGGATAACAATATTTTTAATCAAAATAAACCTGTTTTATTTATTGATGAGATCCATCGCTTCAGCAAATCGCAACAAGATTCGTTATTAGGTGCGGTAGAAAAAGGAGTTGTTACTTTAATTGGTGCTACCACCGAAAACCCTTCATTTGAAGTTATTCCCGCTCTGCTTTCACGTTGTCAGATCTATATTTTAAAAAATTTAGAAGAGCAGGAATTATTGGAACTAATAACTAATGCCTTAAAGCAGGACGAATTTTTAAAAACAAAAAACATTGTTTTAAAAGAACACGAAGCTTTGTTAAGAATTAGTGGAGGCGATGCCCGTAAATTATTAAATGCGCTTGAAATTGTAGTTAATAGTTCGGTAAGCGAAAAGATAGAAATTACGAACGAATTGGTGCTAAAGGTCATTCAACAAAATTTAGCACTTTATGATAAAAGCGGCGAACAACACTATGATATTATTTCTGCCTTTATAAAATCTATTAGAGGCAGCGACCCTAATGCCGCTGTATATTACCTTGCGCGTATGCTTAAGGGCGGCGAAGATCCATTGTTTATTGCCCGCAGACTTTTAATTTTATCGAGCGAAGATATTGGTAATGCAAACCCTAACGCTTTACTACTTGCCAATAATTGTTTTAATGCTGTTAATGTTATTGGCATGCCGGAATCCAGAATTATTTTAAGCCAATGCGTTACCTATTTAGCGTGCAGTGCCAAAAGTAACGCAAGTTATATGGCGATTAATGATGCTTCTGAACTGGTAGATAAAACGGGAGATCTGCCAGTGCCGTTACAACTGCGAAATGCTCCCACCAAATTAATGAAGAATATGAACTACGGCAAAGATTATAAATACGCGCACTCGTATGAAAACAATTTTGCCGAGCAAGAGTTTTTACCCGAACAAATTGCAGCAACAAAATTATATGAGCCCGGCAATAATGCACGAGAACAAGAACAAAGAAATTATTTAAAAATGCTTTGGAAAGAAAAATACGGGTATTAAAAATTTTTTAAAAGTCGCAGTGACGCTTGATCAAAAAATTAATTCACTAAAGGAAGGTCTTTAACCATGCTTCAGCAGAAGCAACATCGTTAAAAACCTTATATGGCGTTTTAGGTTTATTTACCTTTAAATAAAAATTGGCTATTATTTTGTATCCAAGAGTATCAGCAATGACAGCCGATGCTGATGCAGGAAAAACATCCTCTAAGGTTTTAGAATGTTCACGACCTTCTTTTGTGATACTAACATCGCCAATTCCGCTATATAAAAATGGTCTTTTTTTGCCGGCGCAAATCTCGATATAGACTTTTATCATTTGATCCTGAAGCTCAACATCGATCTCTGTTCCTTCTTTAAATGTAATATGAACTATACCATCAGTTCGGGAATGAACGATCGCAAAATCATTTTCTATAACCTTATCAATAAAAAGAGTTTCGCCCATTTAGGAGGGCAATTTAGTGAATTATTTTACTAAAGAAACGTTTTTAACCAAACTTCTGCAGAAACTATATTGTTAAAAACTTTGTAAGGCGTTCTAGGTTTATTAAACTTCAAATAAAAATTGGCTATTAGTTTATAAGCAACGGTATCGGCAATAACAGCGGTTGCTGAGCCCGGATATATTTTTTCTAATACAGCCGAATGATCTCGTGCTTCCCTGGTAATATCAATATCGTTAAATGCATTAAATAAAAAAGGCCTCTTGCTATTGCCGCATAATTGAAGATAAACAACCATCATCCTTTCTTGTAGATCGACATTTAATTCAATTCCTTCTTTAAAGGTAACTTGTATAATGCCATCAATTCGACTTCTGATAGTGACTTCTTCTAGTTCGACAATTTTTTCTTCAAAAGTTCTTAATTCCATTTTCTTGGCATTAAAACTAGTTTATTTATAATACAACTACAATTTTTTATTTCTAAAAATAAATATCATTAGCCTATTTTACTCCAATTAGGTCGGTTTTTTTGCTGCAAAACCAATTGCCGTTCGAATACTTTATTTTTTTCTAATTCAAAATTTACATCTTCATCCAAAACACTTTGCGCCGCCTGCCTTGCTAATTGCAATATCTGACCATCTTGAGCCAAATTGGCCAGCTTAAGATCCATCACTCCACTTTGTTGAGTTCCTTCAATATCTCCCGGGCCGCGAAGTTTTAAGTCAACTTCACTTATTTCAAAACCATCATTGGTGCGCACCATTGTTTCCATCCTTAATCTGCTATCTGCGCCTAATTTGTATCCTGTTAAAAGCAAACAATAGCTTTGATCGGCACCTCTGCCTACCCTACCTCTTAATTGATGCAATTGGGATAAGCCAAAACGCTCGGCACTCTCAATTACCATAACACTGGCATTTGGAACATTAACTCCCACCTCAATAACCGTAGTTGCAACCATTATTTGAGTTTCACCTTTTACAAATCGTTGCATCTCAAATTCTTTTTGTTCGTTAGTTAATTTACCATGCACAATGCTTATCTGATAATTTGGTGGTGGAAATTCGTGAACGATATTGTCATAACCTTGCTGCAAATTTTGATAATCCATTTTTTCGCTTTCTTTTATGAGAGGAAAAACAACATACACTTGCCTACCTAAGGCTATTTGCTCACGCATAAAACCATACACTCTCAATCGATGATTTTCCATAAAGTGAAGTGTTTTTATAGGCTTTCTACCGGGAGGCAATTCATCTATTAAACTCGTGTCTAGATCACCATACAAGGTCATTGCAAGCGTACGTGGAATTGGCGTAGCGGTCATGATCAACATATGAGGCGGCAAACTGTTTTTAGCTCGCAACTTTGCGCGTTGTGCAACACCAAAGCGATGCTGTTCGTCGATCACCACAAAACCTAAATTAGCAAACTGAACAATATCTTCTATTAAGGCATGCGTACCAATTAATATTTTTATTTCGCCACTTAATAATTTTGCATGAATTACTTTTCTTTCTTTTGCCTTTACCGAACCGGTAAGCAAAGCAATTTCAATACCTAAAGGTGTTAATGCCTCTTTAAATGTAACAAAGTGTTGTTGTGCTAAAATTTCGGTGGGTGCCATTAAACAGGTTTGATAACCATTATCAATTGCCAAAAGCATACTCATCAAAGCCACCATGGTTTTTCCACTGCCTACATCACCCTGCACCAAACGGTTCATTTGCCTGCCACTGCCAACATCTAGGCGGATCTCTTTTAAAACGCGTTTTTGCGCATTGGTTAATTCAAAAGGTAAATAATTTGTAAAAAAATCATTAAAAAGTGGACCAACTTTATTAAACACAAAGCCGCGAACCGTTACCGCTCGTACTTTATTTAATTTTAATAAACGAAGTTGGATATAAAACAATTCATCAAATTTTAATCGAAGCTCTGCATTCTTTAACTGTTCGGCGTTTTCGGGACAATGAATTTGTTTGAAAGCAGCGTATCTATCAATTAATTTATGATCTGCTTTTACTTCTTCACTCAGCGTTTCTTCAATATGCTGCGGCTGCAATTGATTAATTAATCCGCGCAGCGTTCTTCGAATGCCTTCGCTATCTAAACCTCTTACTTTTAATTTTTCGGTAGAATTATATACCGCCTGAAATGCAGATTGCTGACTTAAAAACTCATTGGTTACCGGATCAATATCCGGATGCGCTAAATTAAATTTTCCGTTAAATGCAGAAGGCTTGCCAAACACAACATACTCTTTACCTACTTGCAATTTTTGAGCTACCCAGTTATAGCCTTTAAAAAAAACCAATTCTATAATGCCTGTATTGTCTCGGAATACAACAACTAATCGTTTGGCTTGTTTTGCTCCAACAATTTCTAAACTATCTATTACCCCCCTAATTTGCACGTACTGTAACTCATCGCTAATTTCTCTGATGGTTGAAAATTTCGTTCTGTCTACATACCTAAAAGGGTAATAAGTTAACAGATCGCGATAAGTAAAAATGTTAAGTTCCTTCTTAAGCACTTCGGCTCTTTGCGGACCAATACCTTTTAAATATTCAATAGGTGTATCTAACATTCTGGTTTAAATTTACTACAACTAGGTTGTTGAAACAATTGAATAACCTATAGGATTAAAAAGAGTTATAAACGTATTTTTGTTAGAGGATGAAAAAAACACTTCTGATATTGTTTTTATTTTTGAATTGTGTTATTAGTAAAGCTCAGTTCTTAGATACCTTGCATGAAGTTTTTAATAATAAATCTAATATTGACGCGCGATTAGAATCGAGAAATAGTTTTATAAACAACCAAATAATTAGCGTTAGCGGTTTACGGTTAGGAGTGGCTTTTCAACGTAAATTGCGAGTTGGTGGCGGTGTTAGTTGGTTAAAGTCTGATTTTAAAGATAATTTTTTAGTACAAAATGAAAGTGGCGAAACGAAGGATATTATAAAATATTTAAAATTGGTTTACTTAGCCTACTATGTAGATTTTGTTTTTTACAAAACCAAACGTTGGCAATTAAGCGTGCCAATTCAAGCAGGATCGGGTTTTTCGTGGTGGCAGGTAAACAAAGCGTATTCGTTTAATAGTCCCGAAAAAAAATATTTTTTGTTTTTGTACGAGCCCGGCATTACAGCACAGTTTAAAGCAACTAAATGGTTTGGGTTTGGAGCCGATGTTGCCTATCGGTTTACCTTAAAAAACAACAAAAAAATAGGCGAAAAATTAAATTCGCCTACTTATAGTTTTAAAATATTAATATGGTTTGACCAACTGTATTATGATCTGTTTCCAAGATCTAAGATCACCAAAAAGTACGGACCGGCCGTTTGGTAATTAAGAAACCTTAACAGCTTCGTAACACTTAAATTCGCCTGCTTCTCCTAAATATTCAGCATCAACATCAACTAAGCCAACCTTTTTAACCTGATCTTTTGTAAGAGGTTTTCCCAATGTCCAACGATCGTCAACCAATTTAAGATCAACATCCTTATTGGTTAATACTTGGTTTAATTGTTTTTGGGTTAAAAATAAAACGCCGTCTTCTTCGTCTTCGCTTTCGGCATTTAATAATGTACCAACCAATTTTAATTTTGGAACTTCGGGTTTGTATTTAAACTCTAAACCTTCTTGAGAGTTTATTTCTATATAATTTATTCCGGTAATGTGAATTTCAGCCATTTTATATTGTTTTTTGCAATTTTACTAATAATAGGCAAGTTTAGCAATAAATCGGCTTAAATTTTAAACAATTTGTTACTATTTTTAAGTTTTTAATGAGTATTTTATCTTAATTATTGTGCTGCAGAAAGTGAAAAAGTGAATCTGGTACCTTTTCCAACTTCACTATCTACTTTAATTGATTTTTGGTGGGCTTCTATAATATGTTTAACAATAGCCAAACCTAAACCTGTACCTCCTTGTTCGCGACTTCTTCCTTTATCAATTCTATAAAAACGTTCAAATAAGCGTGGTAAATGAACAGGTTCAATACCCATTCCGTTGTCTTTTATCTCGATGATCACATCGTCGTTTAAATAATTTAATGCAATTTCAGTTGTGCCATTATCCTTACCATATTTTATACTATTGGTAATTAAATTTACCAAAACCTGCCTGATCCTGAATTTATCGGCTTTTACATAAATAGGTTTTTCGTATTTTTTTGCAAGTTCTAATTTTATATTTCGTTTTGCAGCAATTAGCTCCAAGGCAGCATAAATATCTTTTATCAAATAGGCTAAATCAAATACATCCATATCTAATTGCAATTCCCCACTCTCTAATTGTGTTAACGTTTCAAGATCATCAATGATATTAATTAACCTGTCAATACTTTTTTCGGCGCGTTTTAAATAATCTACATTAATTGTATCATCCTCTAGGCCGCCATTAATAAGGGTATCAACATAACCTTGAATATTAAACACCGGTGTTTTTAATTCGTGTGAAACGTTTCCTAAATATTCCTTTCTATAACTATCAAGGTTTTCAAAATGTTTTAACTCCATTTCTCTTGATAAAATAAGATCATCAACTCTTTCTTCTAATTGAGCAAGACCATCTTCTTCTTCAAGCTGATCGTGCTTTTGAGGAATTTCTTTATTAAGGAATTTTTTTCGGATCTTTTCAGTAAGAAAATTTATTTTTTTTGTTACCGAAACATAATAAAAATAATAAAGAATTAAAAAGCCGGTAATAAAACAAATAAATGTTGAGAGTAAAAGGTAGGCAATGTCTATTTTAAAATTGCCAAAATAAAACAATAATAAAAATCCAGACAAACAAACAAATGCATTTAAAAGGCCCAATTTAAAAATACTAACCGATATGTTTTTTTTCTTTTCCAAACTCTAATTGTTAGATGTAAATTTAATAAAGGATTTTAACTTCCGATCAAAAAAAAAGCGAAGGAAAAATCCCTTCGCTTTTTAATAATAATTTATTAAAATTTATCCGGCAAGAACAATTACCTTATTTTTTAAAATTTCAACCACACCGCCTGTAATTTCAAAATCGATCTTTGTATTGTTCTCATCTATTAATTCAACTTTACCGGCTTTTAAATTACCAATTAAAGGAGCATGGTTATTTAATACACCAAAACTACCTTCAGATCCGGGAAAAACTGCCGATTTAATAGAACCTTCGTACAATTTTTTTTCAGGTGTTATTATTTCTATTTTCATTCCATTTTGAGATTAAAGATTAAAGATTAAAGACTTTGGTCTTGTATCCTTTATCTTGAGTCAATATTATTTTGATTCAGCTAAAATTTTCTTACCTTTTTCAATTGCTTCCTCAATACTTCCTACAAGGTTAAATGCAGCTTCAGGATACTCATCAACTTTACCATCTAAGATCATATTAAATCCTTTGATAGTATCTTCGATGCTTACAAAAACACCTTTTAAACCTGTAAATTGCTCAGCAACGTGGAATGGTTGTGACAAGAAACGTTGAACACGACGCGCGCGGTGAACAACTAATTTATCTTCTTCACTTAACTCATCCATACCAAGGATGGCAATAATATCCTGTAATTCTTTGTAACGTTGTAAGATCAATTTTACGTTTTGAGCGCAATTGTAGTGCTCATCTCCTAAAACTGCAGCAGATAAGATACGAGAAGTAGAATCTAATGGATCTACCGCAGGATAAATACCTAACTCAGCAATTTTACGACTTAATACAGTTGTAGCATCTAAGTGAGAGAAGGTTGTTGCAGGAGCCGGATCTGTTAAGTCATCGGCAGGTACATAAACCGCTTGCACTGAAGTAATTGAACCGTTTTTAGTTGAAGTGATACGCTCTTGCATCACACCCATTTCGGATGCTAATGTAGGTTGGTAACCTACCGCAGAAGGCATACGACCTAATAAAGCCGAAACCTCTGAACCTGCTTGGGTAAAACGGAAGATATTATCAATAAAGAATAAGATATCACGTCCACCTTGTCCAGAACCATCTCCATCACGGAAATATTCTGCCATGGTTAATCCTGATAAAGCCACACGAGCACGTGCTCCAGGAGGCTCATTCATTTGACCAAAAACAAAGGTTGCCTGAGATTTTTCTAATTCTTTTAAGTCAACTTTATCAAGATCCCATCCGCCTTCTTCCATTGAATGCTTGAATGCATCACCATACTTCACAATTCCCGACTCGATCATCTCACGTAATAAGTCATTTCCCTCACGAGAACGCTCACCTACACCGGCAAATACCGAGTAACCAGAGTGACCTTTAGCGATATTATTAATTAATTCTTGAATTAATACGGTTTTACCTACTCCGGCACCACCAAATAAACCAATTTTACCACCTTTTGAGTATGGCTCAATTAAGTCAATTACTTTAATACCTGTGTATAATACTTCTGTAGCAGTAGATAAGTCTTCAAAACGAGGTGGTAAACGGTGAATAGATTTTCCGCCTGCGTTATCAACTATGTTAATACCATCAATAGCTTCACCTACAACGTTAAATAAACGTCCTTTTACTTTATCACCCACCGGCATTGAAATACCGCTACCTGTAGCTGTAACCTCCATTCCACGGTAAACACCATCGGTACTATCCATAGCAATTGTACGAACAGTATCTTCACCTGTGTGTTGTTGAACTTCTAAAATGATTTTTTTTCCGCCGCTCACAATTTCTAGAGCGTCCATAATATTTGGTAATTTACCGCCTGCTAGATCAAAGCGAACGTCTATTACGGGACCAATAACCTGAGCAATTTTGCCAATTTGTTTCGACATGAGATTAATTTCTTAAAATTTGAGCGCAAAGATACTTTTTTAATCACAATAAATAAACAAAAAAATGCAATTTATTAATGGCTTTTGAACAAAAAAATTAGTTTTCGGCTAATAAGATCTTCATCGTTTTTAAATTGCCCTTTATCTAAAAACCGGAGCTAAAGGCTGAAAAATAAAAAAATGAATTAATTAAGCTATTTTTACAACGTGTTAATTATTCAAAATACTAAAAATTTTAGGATAGAAAATCCTACTATTATTACTATTGGCACCTTTGACGGGGTACATTTAGGACATCAAAAGATCTTATCCCGTTTAAAGGAATTAAAAGATAAACTTGGCTTAAAAACGGTTGTTTTAACATTTGAGCCCCACCCGCGCAAAATTTTGTTTCCGGAACAAAAAGACCTGAAATTAATAACCTTGGTGGACGAAAAACTAGAATTATTAAAAAAATATGGCGTGGATATTACGGTTGTTTATCCATTTGATAAAACCTTTTCACAATTAGAGGTAAAGCAGTATTTAGAAGGCATTTTGGTAAATGATTTAAACGCCAAACATATAGTTATTGGTTACGACCATAAATTTGGTAAAGACAGAAAGGGTGATATAACTACACTTAAAGAGCATGCTTCCACGTATAATTATACTTTAGAGGAAATAAGCAAAAAAGATATTGATAGTATTGCCGTAAGTAGCACTAATATTAGAAAAGCTATTGAAGAAGGTGATATAGAAAGAGCGAATGAATATTTAGGACATCCCTTCTTTTTAAAAGCAAAAGTGGTTAAAGGCAAACAATTGGGGCGAACCCTTGGATTTCCGACCGCAAATTTACAAACCGAAAGCCCGGACAAACTGATACCGAAAATTGGTGTTTATTTTGTTGAAGTAATTGTTGAAGGCGAAACCCATTTTGGAATGCTAAACATTGGTGTTAACCCAACAACAGATAGTGATAATAAAATAAAAATAGAAGTTAATATTTTTGATTTTGAAAAGGATATTTACAATAAAAGCGTAACGTTAAAATTTATAAAAAAACTCAGAGATGAGAAGAAATTTAATAACTTAAACGAGCTAATTGCACAACTTAATAAAGATAAAGAATCCTCATTAGCATTAATAAATAATATGGCATGAAGAATTTAATTTTTTTAATATTTCTGTTTTCAATTAAGATTTTTGTTGCACAGGAAGCTGCCCTTCTCGATTCGGTAGCTTTATCACACTATGATGAATTTACTGATCTGGACAGTGCCAGAAAAAATCCTGATGCTGTTGTTAAACTTGTTTTACGAAAAAAGAAATTAAAAAGCTTCCCACTACAAATTTTAAAATTTAAAAACTTACAGTATCTCGACCTAAGTAAAAATTCCATTAAGGAACTTCCCGATTCAATTATAACCTTAAAAAAATTACAGGTTTTAATTGTAAGTAAAACAGGCCTTGAAAGTTTACCAAATACAATTGGCGGTTTAACGAATTTAAAATACCTTAATGTTAATCAAAACGAGATAGGAAGGATCCCATACTCATTTGGCGATCTTGAAAATTTAGAAATTGCCGACCTGTGGAGTAACAATCTGGATTCTTTTCCGGAAACATTAAAAAAACTATCCAATTTAAAAATGATGGATCTAAGAAACATTCTCATTCCGCAGATCTGGCAAGATAACATTCAATCCATGCTTCCAAAAACAATAATTTACTTCAGTCCGGCCTGTAAATGCAGCTGGTAAAGGGTTTTTATCGATTTTAGACTTATTAATAGTCTGTTCTTAATAAGTTTATCTCTAACTGTCTGTTTTTTAAGGCTTTTATTCCAAATTTTATAGGAATAATTAAGACAATTTACCATGTTAAAAAACAGTTATTTTCAACTTGTTATTCTATTTCTATTTATGAGCGTAATGCCCATGGCAGCGCAAACAAAAAAAGAAATGGAGGAAGATGCCTATAATGCTTTAAACGATGAAGATTATGTGGCGGCCTACACAAAGTTTGACGAATTAAACGCTAAATACCCAAAAGAGTTTGATTATCTCTTAAAATTGGGCATTTGCTGTTTACGGAATCCTGAAAGGAAGGAAAGGTCCATTGAGATCTTTACCGAAATGAAAAATGTTTACAAAACTGTTGAATCAGACTATTTTTTAGGCAAAGCTTATCACCTTAATTATAAATTCGACGATGCCATTTCTACTTTGCAAAAATACATAGATGCTCGCTCTAATTCTTTTAAAAAGGAAGATAAAGAAATGATTGAGGATGCTAAACTAATACAAAACAATTGTAAGAACGGAAAACTGTTAATTGAAAATAAAGTAATTGCAGATATTAAAAATATTGGACTACCGATTAACTCAGAAGAAGAACAATATGTGCCTGTAATAACCACAGATGAATCTATTTTATTTTTTACTTACTCCGGCAAATTTAGTGTTGGCGGAAAATTAAATTCCAATCTTGATCCCGATCCGGTTGAAGGAAAATATAATGAAGATGTATATGTAGCTTATAAAAGACCTGATAATTTATATTCAGAACCTCAAGGTATTGATGCTATTAATACAAAAGGTAACGATGCCGCTATTGCGATTTCGCCCGACGGACAAACTCTTCTTACTTTTTATAGCGACGCAAAAAACTCAGGCGATATTGCTATTAGTAAATTAATAGGTGATGAATTTTCAAAACCGGTTTTATTGAATAAAAATATTAATAGCGAATTTTGGGAAGGCTCTTGCTCCATTTCGGCCGACGGAAGATTTTTATATTTCGCCAGCGAACGTCCGGGTGGCATAGGAGGAAGAGATATTTGGATTAGCGAGAAGGTCAATGGGGATTGGGCCACACCTAAAAACATGGGACCAAATATTAATACTCCTTATGATGATGATGCGCCATTTATTCACCCCGATGGTATTACCTTATTCTTGAGTTCTAAAGGTCATTCAAGTATTGGTGGCTATGATATTATGTTCACTATTAAAAAAGAT
>JALHPG010000106.1 GCA_022842625.1 Bacteroidia bacterium
TAACTTTGGTACTCGTAAACGTTTAATTGAATACGATGACGTTATGAATGCGCAACGTGATGTGATTTACAAACGCAGACGTAACGCTTTATACGGAGATAAATTAAGTATTGATATTGCCAACATGATCTATGAAGTGGCAGCAAGTTTAATTGAAGAATATCAAGGTTCAAAAGATGCCGAAGGATTTAATCTGGAGTGCATGAAAAATTTCGGAATTGAAAGTCCGTTTAATGAACAACAATTTAATTCGGGTAAAGAAGATGATCTTGCAGATAAATTATTTGACGCAGTTCAAAAATATTATTCCGAAAAATCTGCCATATTATGTGAGCAAGCCTTCCCGGTTGTTAGAGATGTATTTACAAATCCAAACAACACTTTCGAGAATATTGTCACTCCGTTTTCTGATGGTATAAGAGGGGTACAGGTTGTTGCTAATTTAAGAAAGGCATACGAAACAAAAGGTCGCGAATTAATTTTAGGTTTCGAGAAATCGGTTGTTCTTGCAATGATCGATGATTCATGGAAAGAGCATTTACGTGAATTAGATGACTTAAAACAAGCGGTTCAAAATGCTTCTTTAGAGCAAAAAGATCCTTTGGTTATTTATAAGTTAGAATCATTTAACTTATTTAAAGAAATGATCATTAAGAGTAATAAAGAAGTTATTTCTTTCTTAATGAAAGGTGGTTTGCCGGTTGAAAATAATCAGCAACAAATTCAACAACCAAAATTTACACAAGAGGCTCCAAAAGAAAAGAAAGAGAAGTTAACCGAGAGTCGTGATGAAAATATTGTTGAAGAGCAAAACGCACAACAAAAACCTAAGATCCAACCAATCCGTGTAGAAGCAAAGATCGGAAGAAATGATCCTTGTCCTTGCGGTAGCGGTAAAAAATACAAAAGCTGCCACGGACAGGGTATAGCTTAATTTTTGTATATTTATTTTATGAAAAAACCAAAAGAGATAAAATTTATATTTCTTTTGGTTTTTTTGTTTTTAGGAAATTCTTTTTTTTCGCAGAAAGATTCCGCGAAATTTCAAAGAAAGACAAGTGTTATTTTAAAAGTTGGAACTAATTATTTCCCGAAAGGTTTTCCCTTTTATGATAAAGTAAATATTAATGAACGTTATGGTCAGGGGCATGGCCTCGTAAATCCAATCATTAATTTTCCAACAGCGAAAGATAATTATGGAATTTATTTCAGTGCAGGAATAAGGCATGAGAGATCAAAACTATTTTCAATGTATTTTGGCTTTTATCATTTAAACTACAAACGCGAATTTTCCTATTCTAAAAATGTTAGGATTTATAACACGCCCTCATCATCGTATACTTATTCATTAGATATTCAAAATGCCAGCGGATTTATTATACAGAGTGTAATTGGCTTAGAATGGAACTTTGAGTTCAAAGTTAAAAACACCCGATTTATTGCAAGTCCTTTTTGTCCTTCAATATTTTACACTAAATACAAGGTGACAAAAAAAGAAGTCCATCATTACGAGGTGGTTAATTTAAATGAGACTTTTATGGGTTCTGAAACGGGTAATTTTAGTTTAGACCGTCCGTTTCTCGCCTTTGGATTGAAATTACCTGTTTATTTTGGTGTTGAACAGGAAATACCGCTGAAGAAGAGCTCACTTTTAGTTGGCGCTAAAGGCGCGTTTTTTGTGGGGTTTCAATTTTCCTTGGGGTATAGTTTATTCTAAAAAGAATAGATGATAAAAAAAGCCACTTAAGAAAGTGGCTTTTTTGTTTTTAATTTAATGTCATCCCGAGGTACGAGGGATCTTTTTTTTCAGATGCTTCCTTTGTCAGCATGACAGTGTTTACAACGTCCTCAACAAACCTTGTATGCTAGTTCTTTCGGTTAAAATAGCATGTAATTTATCAATAGCTACGCGTTCTTGTTTCATCGTGTCTCTATCGCGAATAGTAACTGTTTTGTCTTCTAAACTTTGATGATCTACTGTTATGCAAAATGGCGTTCCAATAGCATCTTGTCTGCGGTAACGTTTTCCAACGGTATCTTTCTCGTCATAAGCCATCATAAAATCAAACTTAAGATCTTTCATAATACTTTCGGCTAATTCAGGCAAGCCATCTTTTTTAACTAAAGGAAAAATAGCGGCTTTGTATGGTGCAAGAGCAGGAGGTAAGCTTAAAACAGTTCTTGTGTCCCCACCTTCTAAAGATTCTTCTTTTAAAGCAGATGATAGAACCGCTAAAAATAAACGGTCCAATCCAACCGAAGTTTCTACAACATAGGGCACATAACTTTGGTTTAATTCCGGATCAAAATACTGTAATTTTTTTCCTGAGAATTGTTCGTGTTGTTTTAGATCGTAATCTGTTCTGCTATGAATTCCTTCTAACTCTTTAAATCCAAAAGGGAATTGGTGTTCAATATCTGCAGCAGCATTTGCGTAATGCGCTAATTTTAAATGGTCATGAAAACGGTATTTCTCAGCACCTAAACCTAAGGATAAATGCCAGCTTAAACGTGTTTTTTTCCAGTATTCATACCATTCCATTTCTGTTCCCGGCTTAACAAAAAATTGCATTTCCATTTGTTCAAACTCACGCATACGGAAAATAAATTGTCTCGCTACAATTTCATTTCTAAACGCTTTACCTGTTTGAGCAATACCAAAAGGAATTTTCATTCTTCCGGTTTTTTGCACATTTAAATAATTCACAAAAATCCCTTGCGCGGTTTCGGGTCTTAAATAAATAATGTTTGAATCATCAACAACTGCACCGGTTGAGGTACTGAACATTAAATTAAATTGACGCACATCTGTCCAGTTGCGGCTTCCGCTTATAGGGCAAACAATTTCAAGATCAACAATTATTTGTTTTACTTCATCTAAATTATTTTCGTTTAAGGCAGTTTTAAAACGCAAATTAATCGCATCTATTTTATCTTGATATTCTTTTACGCGACCGTTTGTAGATTTAAACATTTCTGCATCAAAATTCTCGAAACGTTTTGCTGCTTTTTCTACTTCTTTATTTATTTTGTCTTCAATTTTAGCAACGTGCTCTTCAATTAAAACATCGGCACGGTAACGTTTTTTACTGTCTTTATTATCAATTAATGGATCGTTAAATGCATCCACGTGTCCGCTTGCTTTCCAGGTTGTTGGGTGCATAAAGATGGAGGCATCAATTCCAACAATGTTCTCATTCATTTGCACCATGGCTTTCCACCAATAGTCACGAATGTTTTTCTTTAATTCAGCACCAAGCTGTCCGTAATCGTATACAGCACTTAGTCCATCATAAATTTCGCTGCTTTGAAAAATAAAGCCATACTCTTTGCTGTGCGAAACTACATTCTTAAAAAAATCTTCGGGTTTTATGTTGCTCATGGTTGCTAAATTAAAGGTTCAAAAATAGTATTTTTTATGGCTTATTTACGACTAATCTCTAAAGTTTCATTAACAAAATAAGTTTATCTTAGCCCAACGTTTATTAATGGTTTTTAGCAGCATTATATTTTTATTGTACTTCTTACCAATATTTATGTTGGTTTATTTTTGTGTTGGTAAACGCTATAAAAATGCTGTTATATTAGTTGGCAGTATTTTCTTTTATGCCTGGGGTGCTCCAAAATTTATTTTTGTTATTCTGGGAACAACCTTGCTTGATTTTTATCTGGTAGGATGGATGGATAGAGTGACGAACGAGCGTCATCGAAAACTAATGTTATTGTTTTCGGTTACCGTTAATTTAGGCTTGTTGGTTTACTTTAAGTATTCTAATTTTTTTATTGAAAATGTGAATGCTGCTTTATCTGTTTTTGGCGATAAACAAATACATTGGACAAAATTGGTATTACCCATCGGTATTTCGTTTTACACGTTTGAAACCATTACTTATGTGGTAGATGTATACAGAAGAGTGCATAAACCTCTAACTAAGTTTTGGGATTATCAATTGTATATTATTTTATTTCCCAAGTTAATTGCAGGCCCTATTATTCGTTATCACGAATTAGCAGATCAAATAAAAGATAGGGTTGATGTAATAGATGATAAGCTTACCGGATTTTATCGATTCGTTTTTGGTTTGGCTAAAAAAGTTTTAATTGCCAATCAAATGGGGCAAGTTGCCGATGATATCTTTGCTTTGAATTATTTAGAGATGGATGCGCTTACAGCTTGGCTGGGCAGTTTGGCATATACTTTTCAGATCTATTTTGATTTTAGCGGCTATAGTGATATGGCAATTGGTTTAGCAAAAATGATGGGATTCAAGTTTCCTGAGAACTTTAATAATCCTTATATCTCACAAAGCATCACTGAGTTTTGGCGGAGGTGGCACATGACCTTAGGTAGTTGGATGAAAAATTATTTATACATTCCTTTAGGTGGAAATAAGGTAAGTAAAGGCAGATTGTATTTTAATTTATGGCTGGTGTTTTTAGCTTCGGGTTTATGGCATGGGGCCAGTTGGAGTTTTGTTTTTTGGGGAGCTTTTCATGGATTTTTTTTGGTGATAGAACGTGCTTTTTTTGGAAAAGTATTAGCGCGTATTGGTAAGCTGCCAAGCGTATTAATAACGTTTTTTATTGTAAATATTGGATGGGTGTTTTTTAGGATCGAAAAAATTGGCGATGCTTTTTTGTATTTAAAAACAATGTTCACATTAAACACTAATACTGAATTTGAATTTGATAATGAGTTTAAGTTTTATTTTTTTCTGGCAATTGTTTTTTCATTTTTTGCAATTAGTAAATACACGCAAAAAATACAGAACGCAGTTTATTTTGATTCTTACACGAATATAAAACACTTTTATATTGTTTCAATTTCAATACTGTTGTTGGTATTGTCTATCAGTTCAATTACTTCTTCAGGCTTTAATCCTTTTATTTATTTTAGATTTTAATGAAAGACAGATCTAACATATTTAAGAAAAGTATTTTAGGAATGATCTTTGCATTTTTATTCATTCACATGGTGTTTAACGAATTTAATTTTGTTAGACTACCACCCTTAAAAGGAGATCTTTATAAACCAACTGTTCCTGTTTTTAATAGTGCCACTTGGTTTTCTGGCACTTATCAGAAAAGCCAAGAAGACTTCTCAACTATTTTTTTTGGCCTCAGGAGTTTGTATGTTAGGTTAAATAATCAAATAGATTTTTCTGTATTTAAAAAAGTGAATGCTAAGGATGTTGTGGTAGGAAAAGATAATTACTTGTATGAGAGTAAATACATAAATTCTTATCATGGTAAAGATTTTATGGGTTTAGACAGTGTAAAACACCTGGTAGATCAAATGAAATTTGTATCGGATGGCTTTTCGAAATTAGGTAAACAACTGATTATTGTTTTTGCGGCGGGTAAAGCTTCGTATTATCCTGAATTTATCCCGCCAACAAATTCAAAAATAAATGATAGTACAAATTATAAATTTCTATCTGCGGCAACAAAACAAGCCAATTTAAATGTAATTGATTTTAATAAATGGTTTATAGATAATAAATATAAATCAAAATATCCGTTATTTCCACAATACGGGATCCATTGGAGTATATATGGAGCTTGTATTGCAGCAGATTCGATCATAAAAAAGATCGAAGATCTACGACATATTGATATGCCCAATTTAATTTACAAGGATATTGAATTAAAAAAACCTATTTATTTAGATTACGATGCCGCTGATGCTTTGAATCTAATGAATAGAATGAGAAGTTTTAAAATGGCCTATCCAAAAATAAGTACTGAGAATAGATTAAATAAAAAGAAGCCAAGGGTATTAGTAATCTCTGATAGCTTTTATTGGGGTATGTTTAACTTTGGAATATCGCATTCTTTTCGGAACGATCATTTTTGGTACTATAATAAAGAGGTTTTTTCAAAATCTAGCCTCAACACCTTTTGGGTTAAAGATTTGAATTTTGATGAGGAAATTAATAAGCACGATGTTTTTATTATTATGGCAACCGAAGCAACTTTGCCTCAAATTGGCTGGGGCTTTTTAGATAATTCAGAAAGTTTTTTTAAGGGAGTAAAAACTCCTGTTGAAAAAAAATTAGATTTTATGCAACGATTGAAGGATCTTAAAATCGCCATAAAAGGAGATAAAAATTGGATGTTGGATATTGAGAAGAAGGCTAAAACTAGAGGGGTAAGTAATGATTCGATGCTTACTTTAGATGCTCTTTGGACGTTAGAACAAAAAAAAAATAATTAGCTTATTAGTAAATTATCTATTAATCTAATTTTACCAACAAACAAAGCAATTAAGGCAATTGCCTTTTTCTGTGAATTTATTTCCGAAATTTCTTCTAGTGTTTCTGCATCGCAAATTTCAAAGTAATCTAATTTCATTATCGAAACTTTTTTAGTTTCTTCTTCAATAAATAACTTAGCAGCACTAATACTTTTTTCTTTTACAATTTTTTTTGCATCCAACATTAGTTTTGGAATACGACTCGCAATTTCTCTTTCCTCACTGGTCAATAATGTATTTCTTGAGCTCATGGCTAAACCATCTGCTTCGCGCAAAATGGGACAGGATACAATTTCAATACTAGAACCCATTTGTTTTACTAGGGCCTTTATGATCATCACTTGCTGATAATCCTTTTCGCCAAAAAATGCTTTATCTGGACCTACAATTTCAAATAAACGCTTAACAACTTGCGCCACTCCATTAAAATGTCCGGGGCGATGTTTTCCATCCAATGTTTTATCTAAAAATCCAAAATCAAAGATAGTTTCGTCTTTTTTAGGATAAATTTCATCAACCGAAGGCAAAAACAACACATCGCAATTAGCCAATTCTAAAAACCTGGCGTCTTTTTCTGGCATTCTGGGGTATCTTTCAAGGTCAGTCTTATCATTAAACTGCGTTGGATTAACAAAAACGCTGCAAATTGTAACATTACAGGCTTTTTTAGAAGCCTCAATAAGTGAGATATGACCGTTGTGCAGGGCACCCATGGTTGGCACAAAGCCTACCGTATGGTTTAAACTTTTTTTTTCCTTTAAAAAGGCTCTTAAGTCTGCTATTTTGGTGTAAATTAACATGTTTAACGGGCGCAAATGTACATTTTACTTTGAAATATGGTTTTTTTTTTATTACTTTTGTATAATAATTTAGGAACTAAAATTTTAGTATGAAGAAAGCCAGAGTTCTTTTTGTTTCGCAAGACATTACCCCTTATCTTGATGAAACTTATGTTGGGAAAATTGCCAGAAAGCTACCACAGGGTATTCAGGAGCGAGGTAAAGAGATTCGTACTTTCATGCCAAAATATGGCTGCATAAACGAACGCAGACATCAATTACACGAAGTTATTCGCCTTTCGGGGATGAATATGGTGATAAACGATGTAGATCATCCATTAATTATTAAAGTTGCAAGCATACCAAGTGCGCGTATGCAAGTTTATTTTATTGACAATGAGGAATATTTTAGCCGTAAAGCTATTTTAACCGATAAAACAAGTGGTAAGTATTTTGACGACAATGATGAACGCGCTATGTTCTTTGTACGCGGAGTTGCCGAAACAGTAAAAAAACTTGGCTGGCAGCCGGATATTATTCACTGCCATGGTTGGTTAACAGCCTTATTGCCATTGTATATCAAAAAATATTATGCTGAAGATCCTTTATTTGCCGATACAAAAGTTGTTGTATCTGTTTATGAAGATGAATATCCAAAAACTTTAAATAAAAAATTCATTGATAAATTAACTTTTGATGGATTTAATAAAAAAGATCTAAAACATATTTCAGAAGAGTCTAGTCACCTTAACATGATGAAACAATCTTTAGAATATGCTGATGGTATCATTCAAGGAACTGAGAATTTAAATCCGGAACTTGAAAAATTCATTAAAAAAACAGGAAAACCATTTTTAACTTATAAAAATGAGTTAGAGTACATGGATTCTTTTAATGAGTTTTATGATGTTATGCTTGAAGAAGCTAATGTTTTAAGTTAATAAGTCATCTTTTAAATTTAATATTTAATAACCCCACCTTAGGTTGGGGTTATTTTTTTGTTTTTTTAGTAAATAATAAAAGATCTTGTATAATATTAATCCCTATTTTTAACGCTTATTACAAAAATTTGAAAATTTTAAGAAATACCACCTATCTAATTGTTTTTTTAATTGCTTTCGCAAGCTGTAAAAAAGATCATAGTGTTTTGGGAGTTGATGTTCAGCCTGAGAATGATGGATTAAACGCAAGTTTTTGTGATACTGCGATCTTATCAGGATATACTTTAAAAAACGATTCAATACCATCCTATAATGATAATTTAAAATATTTGGGAAGTAATCAAGATCCAACTTTTGGTCGTATGGATGTTGGTTTGTGTTTAAATGCAAACATTCCAAATGGTGTTACCGGAACCTCTTTTGGTGAAGATGCTAATCTTGTTTCTGCGGAAATTGTTTTAGCGGTGTATAGTTTAAATTTTGTTGGAGATCAAAACACACCTTTAACTTATTCGGTTTTTGCTTTAGATTCTTCTTTAAATACATCACGACTTTATTTTTCTAACAATACAAAGTTACATAATCCAAATTCGCTTTTAGGCACCTATACCGGAACTTATACCGCATTAGACGGTAAACTGGTACTAAGGATCCCGATCGATAAAAATTTCGCAAGATCGATCTTAAACAACCCTCAATACCTTGTTGATAACGCTACTTTTTTAAATTATTATAAAGGCTTTTATATCTCTGCTTCCGGCAGTAATTTAAACCCTGTATCAGCTCAAGGTGTAATTACAAAATTTAATTTAGAAGATGCTATTAGCGGCTTTTACTTGCACTATCAAAAAGGTACACCCTCTGCAACAAAACAAGATATTGATTTTAAGTTCAATTTTTCAGGGTCTAGTGCAGTAAGATTTAATACAGTTAAGTATCAGCCAAACCAAGGTGGAAATTATATCCTTTCTCAACAACTTCAAGGCAACACTAATTTAGGAACGCAAAATCTATTTTTAAAAGGCCTTGGCGGAACTAAACTCAATATACAATTACCGTTTTTGAATTATTTAAAAAGTTATAGCGATTCGGTTCCTATGGCAATTAATCGTGCAGAATTTATTTTTAACGTTGACCCCTCTTTTTTAGCTGCAGTTGGTAATGGTATCTATTTTACACCTCCAAAATTGGCATTACTTCCTTTAGATTCTGCGGGTAAAGAAACCTTTTCAATGGATCAATTAACAATAATAGATTTTGGTAAATATGGTGGCAATTATGACGAGGTAAACAACCGTTATGTGTTTAATCTCGCACGTCATGTACAGGCCATTTTAACCGGGAAAAGAAAATATTACGGTTTTAGATTAGTTGTTGCCGACCCAAGCGGTGCACTTGCCGTTCGTCGCGATAATTATGCAGAAAGAGTTGTATTAGCTGGCAATAATCATCCTAACGCAGCACTGCGTCCTAAATTTAATTTAAGTTTTATAAAATTTAAGAACGACTAAAACTTTAAGTGCTTTTCTTATTTATTTCTGTTCAATTTTTTATTATTAAAACGGGTTGATGGATAAAAATAGCTTACATAAATTACTTGACCTTGGCATAAAGAATGAGCTTTCGGGCTTTATTATTTATTGCGAAAAAACCAGTCCTCGTTTGCTATATGTTACTCAATTTATTTTTGAACACGTTTTTAAATCAAGATACATTCTTACAAATTCAATTTCTGAATTTGAAAATTCCAAACTATATAAAGTAAATTATTCTTCAACGGCAATTGCTGATTCTTTTAAGATAACACCTCATAAATTATTATTTGAGACAAGCGTTTCTGAAAATAGTCCTAAAGCTTCTATAAAAAACGAGCTCATTTATTTTTTTGAAAATGAATCAATAAATGATAACGCAAATTTTGGTTACGATATCTTCTCTTCTGTTTTTTATTTTATTTCTCGTTACGAAGAATGGCAGCCTTTTGAGCCGGATATTCACGGCCGATTTGAAGCAAGATCATCCATTCTCTTTCAAAATAAAATGAATTTAAAACCGGTGGTCGATCACTGGATAATTGAACTCAAAGAGGCATTGCAAAAGTTTTATCCACAACTAAAATTTCCCGAAAACAAATTCAAGGTTATTAGCACTATTGATGTAGATAATTTATACGCCTATAAAGCCAAAGGTTTTTTAAGAACAATAGGCGCCATGGCAAAAGATTTTTTAAAATTTGATCTAACTAATTTAAAATACCGTGTAAACGTTTTAAGAAAAAATACTGAAGATCCGTTTGATATTTATTCTACAAATTCTGATTTCTGCTTTAAGAATAACATTCCTTTAATTTATTTTTTTCTGTTTAGATCAGGTACAAAATACGACAGAACCGTAAACCCAAGATCAGATGCATTTGTTAAGGTTTTTGATCAAATAAGGGGCAATGGGGCAAATATTGGATTACATCCATCGTATTATTCTTCTCAAAATAAATACTGCTTAAAACAAGAAGTAAATGATTTTTCGATAAAAAGCCAAGCTCCTGTAATAGTTTCGCGGCAACATTATTTAAAATTCGATATCAAAACTACACCTCATTTATTAATACAAAACGGAATTTTGGCCGATTTTACTATGGGATTCGCTTCTGCGATCGGTTTCAGGGCGGGAACTTCCTTTCCTTTTTATTATTACGACTTCAACTCAGAAAAACAAACCGATCTGTTATTTGTGCCATTTTGCGCCATGGACGGTGCTTTTTTTATTTATGATCAATTAAGTCCCGATAAAATGCTAAGCGATTTGCTGGAAATGGCCAAAGAGCTTAAAAAAGTGAATGGCTTTTTTATAACTGTATTTCATGAGCGCACTTTTTCTAACCACCTGTATCCGGGATACGACCAGGTGTATAAAAATTTATTCCAAAAAGTAAATGAGTTATAATTTTGGTAAAAAATAGCCTATCTTTAAACGATGAAAATTTTTAATTCACCATATCTAGTTATTGTTTTTATTGCCTTAGTTTTTACTTCGTGTAAAAACACTTTAAACGTTAATGCGCCTTATAAAGAGGTGCCAACTATTTATGCTGTATTAAATCCACAAGAAACCCTACAAATGATAAGGGTAAATAAAATTTTTTTAGGGGAGGGCGATGCTAATGCAATGGCCCAGGTGGCAGATTCTATTAATTATCAGGCCGGAGATCTTCTAATTACTTTAGAACGTTTTGTAAATGGTGTTCAGGTAAGTGCAACACCTACAGGAAACAAACAAGTTATTACGTTTCGCGATTCAGTTATTCAAACATCACCGGGCGCATTTAATTCAACTCAAAGAGTATATGTTACTTCAGATAGATTATATGTAACCGGGCAATATGTTTTAAAAGTTAAGAATGTAAGAAATACAGACCCAACTGCAACCGTTTATACTGCCAGAGCGAATGCCCTTGACAGTGTTCCATCAGGCTATACGCTTTTTACACCGCCTTATTATCCGGTAGATCTTGCCACAAATCCAAATCCGCTCGACCCAAATATTTTCGTCGATTATAGTCAGCCTAATGTTACCTATTCACCTAAATTCGGCTTCAACGAGGGAGCTGTTTATTCAATGCGTGTTCGATTGCATTTTTACGACTCATTGCTTGATAACAGTAAAATTTACCGCTATGTAGATTATAATTTTGGCAATAAGTATATAAAGGATCTTAGAACTTTCAGTTCCGTTAAAATGTTCGCTTTTGATTTTAAAGGGAAAGATTTTATTACAGGTATAGCTTACTCATTATCACAAATGGGACTTTCAAATAATATTAAAGGACGGAAAATGTATAAGCTACAAGCATTTGCTTTTTCAGCTTCTCAAGAATATTCTGATTATTTGCAGTTTACAGCCCCATCATTAAGTATCGCTCAAGAAAAGCCCATCTATTCTAATTTCGATGATCGCGCTGCAATGGGCATTTTTACTTTCAGAACCCGCCATTCTGTTTATAAAGAGATGGCAGCTCCTTTTGTATCTGAATTTGGCATTAATTCGATTTTTTGCAAATACCATTTCTATACCTCAGACCTATCCAGTCCTAACTGGTGTTTTTAATATAATCTGACTTTTTCGCAAAAGACTACCTGTTTTCCGACATTTTGTTATTCTTTTTTCGGGTTTTTGTGACAGGTTGTCGCTAATTTTTAACTCTATTCCTTTGGCATATTTATTGAAATACCCTCGTAAACAATAAACTTTAAACTAAAAATAAAAAAATAAATAAAATGGGAAAAATTATAGGAATAGACTTAGGAACCACAAATAGCTGCGTTTCGGTTATGGAAGGTAATGAAGCTGTGGTTATACCAAATAACGAAGGTAAACGTACAACTCCGTCTGTTGTTGCTTTTATTGAAGGCGGCGAAAGAAAAGTTGGCGATCCTGCTAAACGTCAGGCTATCACAAACCCTACCAAAACGGTTTATTCAATTAAACGTTTTATGGGTCATACGTTTGATGAAGTTAGTGGAGAAGCAGGACGTGTGCCTTATAAAGTGGTAAAAGGCGACAACAATACACCGCGTGTGGAAATTGATGGTCGTAAGTATACACCTCAAGAAATTTCGGCAATCATTTTACAAAAAATGAAAAAAACTGCTGAAGATTTTTTAGGAACTGAAGTTACAGATGCAGTAATTACTGTACCTGCTTATTTTAACGATGCGCAACGTCAGGCAACTAAAGAAGCCGGCGAAATTGCAGGATTAAATGTAAAACGTATCATTAACGAGCCTACCGCTGCTGCTTTAGCTTATGGTATGGATAAAAAAGGAAAAGATATAAAATTAGTTGTGTTTGATTGCGGTGGTGGAACGCATGACGTATCGGTTCTTGAATTAGGTGATGGTGTGTTTGAAGTAAAATCTACCGATGGTGATACTCACTTAGGTGGTGATGACTTTGACCAAGTGATCATTGATTTCTTAGCTGACGAATTTAAAAAAGACGAAGGTATAGATCTACGTCAAGATCCAATGGCTTTGCAACGTTTAAAAGAAGCTGCAGAAAAAGCAAAGATCGAATTATCAAATACAACCACTACAGAAATTAACTTGCCATATATTATGCCGGTTAATGGAATTCCAAAACACTTAGTTAAAACTTTAACACGTGCAAAATTTGAAGCCTTAGCTGATAGTTTAATTCAACGTACGATTAAGCCTTGTATCTCGGCATTAAAAAATGCAGGTTTATCAACTTCTG
>JALHPG010000107.1 GCA_022842625.1 Bacteroidia bacterium
TTTCCGGATAGGCCAATAAGATCTCCCTTTTTAAGAATAGCAATTGTTGATCTTGGAAAAATTTCTATTTCGTAATTCTGTTTAGCGTACTGCTCTTTTTTTATAATTTCGGTAAGTACCGGGTTTAAAGAATTTAAGTGCGCATACACACTAACTTTACCATTTGCATGCGTAACATAAACACATTTACCAAAACCGCCCGAACTAATTTTAATACGCGAAACATAACCGTTATCTACACAATAAATTGGTAAGTTAACCAAACTGTTAGTAGAAAAATCTATACCTGAGTGAAAATGATTTGGGCGAAGTTCGCCGTAATTACCCGTAAGCACACGCGGCGAATCGATTGGCCAATGATAATCTACTTCCTGACTAAAAGCACAGGTAACAAAAAAAAGCAAAAAAACTATGAGTTTATTTTTCATGGAGCAATTCGTCCTCATTTACTAAATTATACAAACAAAAGAAAAAGGTGAAGAACAAAACACCCGCAGATGTTTGCAACATACTTTCTACAAAAAAATTAAGCACTATTAATAAAGAAAATAAAAACAATAAAAAGTGTTTTTTTACAATACCCTTAATTAGGTAACCAAAAGTGAGCACAATTAAAATTACAAAGCCAACAATACCCATACCAATAAATGTTTGAAAGTATTGGTTGTGTGCGTTAAATTTGTGATCATACGCGCCGGTTAATCCATTTTCCTTATAAGAATTATAAAGTGCATCATTAGCATCGCCAACACCGGTACCCAACCAAAAGTTTTCTTTAATGATTTGCACACATTGTTCCCAGATCAAGATCCTTACCGTTGTGCTTTCTGAAGATGTTTTATCTAAATGAGTGGCTGACACTGTTGTTAATGAAGTTAATCGGTTAAAAGCCTGAGGCGCCAGTTTGTAAGAAGCAAAACCGAAAATCATAATTGCCACAATTAAAATACTCACTCGCTTCGTATTTAATAAAGCACGGTTCTTATATAGAACTAATAATGGCATTGAAATAAAAAAACTGATGATACCCAATTTTGATGAACATAAAAAAATGGTGATAATAAAAACCAGAATAAAAAAATAAGAAGAATAACTTACATTTTTTTGCTCTTTGAACCAATTAGGATACAGCAAAACAATTATAGCAATAGCCATAATTAAATACATGGCAAAATACGATGCGTGAATAAAGTCAGAAAAGTAGGTGTAAAAAAAGTATTCGGTATGTCCGGTTGAGGCATAATAAAAAGCTCTTATAATTAGCGCCAAACAGGCAAAAAAACAGCCCGACACAAATGACACCAAACAACGTTTTATGATCTGAATTGGCCATTTAAAACAAAAAAAGAAAAAAGGCAGTAATAAAAAACTCATTTTTACTTCTACACTAAACCCTCCTTCGCTTTTATTACTTGAAAATAAAGCACTGATGGCTGTAAAAAGAAAAAAAGAAACGATCCACCAAAAATTTTTATTGCTAATTCCTTTCTTTAATTGCTCTTTCTCTATATTAAAAAAAGAGCTTACTGTCCACAAAACAACTAAACCCGATAAAACTAAAGAGCCAAAAGGCAAGCAAAAGCAAAACAATACCGGGAAGAAATAAAAGAGTCGTTGTTTTATGGTTAAATTCATTTATTACAAATGTTTTATTAAGCCTAAGTTATAAATTCAATTAAAAACTGGGGTAAAAAATTACCAACAACTAACTATACCTACAAGCTATTTAATTTATCGAAGAAATTTTGTGCTATGTTCTCTCGGTTAAAATATTCATTTACAAAATGTCGTCCGTTCCTTCCAAGTTGCATTGCCATTTCTTTATCGTCTATTAATTTTAATATAGCGGCGGTAAGCGCTTCTGAGTTCTCAGGTTCAAAATATAGCCCTGCGTTACCTTTATCAATAAATAACTGACGCGCCTCGCCATTTACTCCTAGTAAAACCGGTACTTCCATAGCCAGATTTTCAAATATCTTAGAAGGTATGGCGCCTAAAAACAGATCCAACTTTCGTAAAGGAATAATTGCAGCATTAACCGATCGTAAAACCGACGGCATTTCTTTTTTTGAAATAGCGTCTAAAAAAAACACATTCGTTAAATTTTGTTCTGCTTTTAATTGCAGAAGCTTATCCTTTTCGGGTCCGCTGCCAATAAAAACAAATTTAATGTTTGGTTTATCTGTAAAATTTTTAGCAGCGCTTAAAATAACTTCAAGACCTTGAGCAATGCCAATAATTCCGGCATACAACAAAACAACATCCTCTTTTGAGAAATTATTTTTTTCGCGCCAGCTACCCGATTCTACCATTGAAGGATTATAATAACTCAGATCTACCCCATTAGGTAACCAATATGTTTTTACTGCAGGAAAACGCTCGTTAATGTTGTGGCAAATGCCTTGTGTTTGTCCGGTAACCAAACACGAACGTTTGTATAATTTCTCTTCTAAATTATAGGCTAATTTTAAAAGGAATTTATTATTAACCACTCCTAACTTCTCTGCACTTTCCGGCCAAAGATCGCTTACATTAAAAATTAATTTCGCTTTTTTTTGTCTCGCCAAACGCAAAGCGCTATAACCTAAAAACAATGGCGGCGATTCGCACAATAAAAAATCAAAGTTCTCTAATTTGGCGTTACCCACTTTGGCACTTGAAATAACAAAAGAAAAATAATTACGTAAACGGTTAATGATAGATTTACTTTTAGAAACATAAATAGAAGAACGGTGAACTTTTAGTCCTTCCATTTCTTCGTAAACATACGTTTTATCCTTATACCCTTCGTAGATCTCCATTTGTGGATAATTGGGCATGGCGGTTAAAACGGTAATATCAACGCCTAATTTTCGCAAACGCACAGCCAGCTCAAACAGTCTGTTTTGAGGGGCACCAACTTCGGGCGGAAAATATTGTGTTAGAATTAATAGTTTCAATTAGTATAAATTTAAAATTTAATTTTTTAATGCCTCGTAAAAAGCTTTATGTATTTTACCTCTTATACCTAATTTGGCTATTTTATTAGGATCCACATCCGGATAAACACGATTACTTAAAAACACATACACCAACCCGTTTTTAGGATCGGCCCAGGCAAAGGTGCCTGTAAAGCCGCTATGACCAAAGCTTTCGGGACTGCACTCTGAAGTTACCGGACTATCTTTTTTATCATCCGGTTCAGGCTTCTCAAAACAAAGTCCGCGACGGTTAGTTGGGCAAAAATGGCAAGAAGTAAAATCTTTAACTACATTGCTATCGAGAATTCTTACACCATTTAACTCTCCTTTATTTAAATACATCTGCATTAATTTTGCAAGATCCAATGCATTACCAAATAAACCCGCATGCCCTGCAACACCGCCTAATAAAGCCGCACCCGGATCATGTACAAAACCCTGAACAATCTGTTTTCTGAATTTTGAATCATTTTCGGTTGGTGCAATTTGATTAATAGAATATTTTTTTAGTGGCTGATATGTTAACTCTACGCCTACTTTAAAATAAATATCGCTCACATATTCATCTAATTTTTTTTGCGTTTGTCGTTCTATAATTTGTTGGATAAAATAATAGCCTAAGTCGCTGTACAAATACTTGCCAGGATTTTCGAGCTTTGAATTAATGATACGTTTATAAATAGAATCGTTAAAGCCTTTTACAACATATAAATTTCTGGCAACACGTGTTGGAAATAATTCAGTAGCTTTTTTATTATAAAAACCCGGTTTGTATTCTGAGTTTTTTTTGAGGGTGCGTAAGTAAAAAGGGATCCAAGCCTGAAGACCGGCCTGATGCGTAAGCACATCCTCTATCACTAAATTTTCTTTATCGGTACCTTGTAATTCGGGTAAATAATAACCCAGTGTTTTTTTATAATCAAACAGTTTTTCTGATTCTAATTTCATAAGCGCCAGTGAAGAGCTTACGATCTTTGTAACACTAGCAAGATCATAGATGGTACCATTATCAACTAATTTAGAATCGTGATTGTAGGTAAAATTTCCAAACGCTTTCTGATAAATAAGTTCGCCGTTTTTAAAGGCAACGATCTGGCATCCTGGATAAGCTTTTTCTTCGATACCATAAAGTGCAATACTATCTATGGCGCCGAATTTTTTTTTTTTAAAATTTTCTTTGATCGATTTTTGTTTTGGCAAAAAAGAAGCGTCTAATGTTAATCCAGTTTCTGCCTTAAAAAGCGTTGTTGTTACAGGTAATTTACCATTTACTTTACTAAAGCCTAAAATAGCATTTGCACTTGCTTTTAACAAGGTAGGTAAATATTCATAACCCAAAATAACCGATCTGAAATTTGAAACAGAAGAGATCTTATTGAACAAATACGGATTAGCCATAACCACTAAAACGCTTGGCTTTAACTTGGCGATAGAATCCATTAAACGCAAAGTTCTATTGCCGATACCATAATTATTATCAGCTTTATTAGTGGCTTTATTTAATTGCAAAATTACAACATCGGCATTGTTTATTTTTTCAAAGGCAGCGTTAATGGCTTCGGGTTTAGCGTCATGTGTTAAACCAACATGCTCTGCATAAGCATAATTTTTTATGGTTGTGTATAATGAGTTTTCTTCTTCCACACCAAACGACACTTCAACAATTTTTAAACTGTCTAATTTTTTTAAGGGTAAAAAATTATTGTCGTTCTTTAATAATGTAATTGAGGCTTCAGCCAATTTGTAATTAATATCTTCTCCTTCTTTTGTATTTAACTCTTTGTATAAATGGCGAGTAACAATTTCAGGCTTAACATTTAAACCACACCAGTATTTTGCTTGTAATATTTTTTTGCAACGCACATCAATTTCAGCCTGACTAATTTTTCCTTCAACAACGGCTTTATTAATTTCTTCAATTGCTTTTGGTACATTTTCGCTGAACAACAAAACATCGTTACCCGCTAAAAGCGCCTTCACATCTACAATTCCCGGGTCATAAAATTTAGCTACCCCTTTCATATTTAAAGCATCGGTAAACACTAAACCTTTAAAACCCATTTTATTTTTTAGTAGATCGTTAACTACATTTGGTGATAAAGTAGAAGCTAAATTTTTTGTAGTATCTAAACTTGGGATACTTAAATGCGCCACCATAATGCTTGCCAAACCTCTGTCGAACAAATACTGAAAAGGATATAACTCCAAAGAATCAAGACGCTCTCTTGAGTGCCCGATGTATGGTAATGTTTTATGAGAATCGCTATCGGTATCGCCATGTCCCGGAAAATGTTTTCCGTTAGCCATTACATTCTCATCCTGCATACCTTGCATATACATGTATGCTTTTTGAGCCACCTTATATTTATTCTCGCCAAAACTACGCATGCCAATAACAGGATTTAAAGGGTTGTTATTTACATCGGCCACAGGTGCAAAATTTACATGAATACCAAGGCGTTTACATTCTTTTGCTATTTGCCTTCCCATGTAATAAATAAGTGAATCGTTTTGAATAGCGCCTAAGGTCATTTGTTTTGGATACCGTATAGTACTGTCTAAACGCATGGCTAATCCCCATTCCCCATCAATACTATAAAGTAACGGCGTTTTTGCTACACTCTGATAATAGTTGGCTAACTTACCCTGTTTTACAGGACCACCTTGCATCCAGATCAAACCACCAATGTTGTAATCAACAACCAGGTCCTTTATTTCTTTAGCGTGTTTTAGGTCTTTGTTACTATAGGCAGCAACCATAAATAGCTGCCCTAAACGCTGGTTAGGTGTAAGTGAATTAAAAACAGAATCGACCCATTTGTTTTGTAGACTTAAAAAATCGGGGTCTTTTTTTATTTTAGGAGGATTTTGAAAAGAAAATACAGTAAAAAGTAAAACTGATATTAGGAAAATAAAACTTTTGTTCATCCCAATAAAGTTAAGGTTATAAAAAAAGCAAATATTAATAGAAAAAGAATGTTTTTAACATCCGGTTTTTGATTTTTAATTTGGCTTTTAAAAATGAAAAAGGTGTGGGAAAACAAACCCACACCTTTAACTCACTAACACAAAACGTAATATTTATCTGTTTAAAGTAATATGTCCGGTTTTATTATACTTTTTACCGTCTAATCCTTTATAAGTAATCTTATATACATAAACCGCAACTTCACATGGTTGGCCTTTAAAGGTACCCTTCCAGCCTTGAGTAATATCTTTTGACGAGAATAATTTTTCACCCCAACGATCAAATATATCCATCGAAATATCAGTAATATTAAAGCCCGAAATTAAGAACTCATCATTAACACCATCGCCGTTTGGTGAAAAGGCATTAGGAACATAAACACCAAACTCAGTGGTAACTTCTATACACATTTCATCTGTTGCTTTACAACCAAACTCATTTACGGCCTCCACAACATAACAACCGGTTGCTGTTGGAAAAACCTGACTGGTAGGGCAAACACGGCACATGATATCTGAACCATCTATCCAAGTTAAGGTTCCTGTTCCGGTAGCATTTATAAATTTAGCTTGTTCTAAATTTAAAATAGTGTCTCTTCCGGCAACTACAGTTGGGTTAGGATTTACTTTTACAAAAACTGTTTTTTGTGCGCCGCAAAAACTATTGTAAGACACATCAACAGTATATTCTGTTGAAACACTTGGGCTAGCAACAACACCGGGGCCGGTACCAACATTTAAACCTAAGGTTGGTGTCCACACAATTGTATTACCTCCACTTGCTGTTAATGGCACTTTTGCACCATCACAAATAGCCACGCTATTTGAAACAGAAGCCTTTGCAATTGGAATAACAATAATAGAATAACTCATTACCTGAGAACAAGTAACCGTGCCGCCTTGATTATATCCTAACACAGTATAATTAACATTTGCAGTTGGCGATGCTACTACCATAGAACCTGTTGTATTTGACAATCCTGTTGCTGGTGTCCAAACAAAATTTTGTGCTCCGGAAGCTGACATTGAAGTTGATTTACCAAAACAGATCTGATACTCAGGCGAACTAAGGGTTAAATTTGGCATTGGTACTACATTAACTAAAATACTAGCCGATGCAGTACAGATACCATTAAAACCGGTTACAGTGTAATTGGTTGTTACACCTGGTGAGGCAGTAACAAATGATCCGCTTGCTGAGTTTAATCCGCTAGTCGGCACCCAATTATAGGCACTTGCACCATTCGCATTTAAGTTAGTTGAATTACCGGCACAAATAGTTCCTTCAGATATTGTAGTTATTAAATTCGGAACGATAATTACTGAAACTTGATAAACTGCTAAAGCAGTACATGAATTTTGTGAACCTATTACAGTGTAAGTTGTATTTGTTGTTGGACCTGCATTAACTACCGAGCCAGTTGTTGTATTTAATCCTGTATTAGGGTCCCAATTATATGTAGTAGCGCCACTTGCCGTTAAATTTAAATTACCGCCATAACAAATAGTGTTTGTTAAAGGCGAAACCGATATTGTAGGGTTTGGCACTACGGTTAATGTAGAAGTTTCGGTGGTACTATTACAAGATAAACTACTACCTATAATACTATACACATTTGTTGCATTTGGATTTGCAACAACAGCAGATCCGGTTGTTGCGGATAAGCCGGTAGCAGGCGACCAAACATAACTTGCTGCACCATTAGCTGTTAATGTATTCCCTAAACCTGCACAAACACTAGCGCTTGAAACCGTAATTGTTGGATTTGGAATAATCGAAATATTAAAAGATGTGGTATTAGAGCACGGCCCACTTACCCCGACAAGTGAAACCGAACCTGTTGTAAAACCTGTAGTTGGAGTAAATGAAATTGTAGAGGCATTTACCGAACCGCTCGTATTAGTTAATCCTGATATTCCTGACCACGTATAACTTGGAGCACCCGAAGCTGTTAAACTGACCGAATTTAATGATCCGTTAGAGTTTACAGAACACATACTATTTGTAGTTGAGGCAATTGTTACCGTTGGAGATTGGGTAACCAATACACTTGTTGAACCTGCACAAATATTAACTGTATTACTTATATTGACCGAATAAACACCAGTTGCATTTACCGTTATTGTGGGAGATGTTGTAGACCCTACAATTCCGGGACCTGTCCATAAAATATTATTGGTGGCAGTATTTGGCGCCACTGAAATTTGAGTAGGACCGTTAATACAAATTGGCGCTGTAATTGTTGGTGTAATACCAGCTAAACCGGGAACAACCAAAACTGTATCGGGAGAGTTACCTACACTTGGAATACAATTATCAAAACCTTGATAACAAGGCGGATAAACAAAGTGACAGGTGTATAATTGTCCGGCTACCGGCGGTGTAACTGTTAAAGTTGGTCCTGTTCCAAGCGCCACCGGATTTCCAACAGCAAACCAAGTTAATGTAGGGTTTACCGGAGGGCCCGAAGGAGAATATCTAAAAGCATTGTTTGTTGTTGTCCACGCTGTTGAATTTCTTCCGGGAACTGTGATCCCTATTGTGCCCCCTAAATTATGAATACCTTGTACAGCGGTTCCTCCTGCCCAAGATGGACAATTAGGTTTATTTGTAATATGATTTTCGATAAGATTTGTTCCTTCGTAAATAACAATTTGAAAGGTTCCTATAGTAGAGGTACAAGAAAACATAGGAATGTTTGTCCAACTTACAACTAATCTTCTGCAAGGTGCTGTTCCTTGAGTTTGATATCTAATATAAGGTCCACCGCCAATTCCGGGATGCCAATCTTGCCATGGCCCCATAATACAATTTTTAGGAACGTTTGCTGCACCGCTTGGTATAGATGCAGACGCAAAAGTATTTGGCTGACCGGCAGTAAAAGCGATCCAGCCATTAGATCCAATATAAAACTGAGTGTAGGTATTTCCAAAAAAACAAAATGTAAATCCAATAGGAAAAGGTCCTGCTTGAGAATCGTCTGATAACGTTACTGTAGGTCCGGTATTTGGAAACGGGGCAAAAGGTATGTTGGTTACTGAATATGTATTTGTTTGATTTGCAGTAATGGATGACGGATTACAGGTTGTAAGATTTGCAGTTAATACTGTTTGAGTAACACCACATGGTAAATTCTGATCGGGTCCTAAACTCGGGCAGTTTTGAGAAAATATTGAAAAAGCATTAATTAAAAAAATGAATGCGAAGAATATGTTTTTTGTTAATCTCATTGTAGATTTTTTTATGAAGTTAAACCTTATTTGTCATATGAATTTGATAATAATTTAAATTCTGTTATTTATTTATTAAAAGCCCATTTATAGTGAGTAAAGAAGAAATTTAGATTCAGTTTTAGATTTGCTAAATTTCTTCTTTTTAATTAAACAAAAAAGGTGTGAGTTTGTTTACTCACACCTTTAAGATTATATAGGAATTTTGATACTTTTCATTCTTATCTGTTTAAAGTCACATGTCCTGTTTTATTTACCTTTTTTCCATCCATTCCTTTATAGGTAACTTTATAAATATACACACCACTTTCACAAGCAACATTTTTAAAATTACCTTTCCAGCCTTGCGTAATATCCTTTGAAGAGAATAATTTTTCACCCCAACGGTCAAAAATATCCATAGTTATATCGGTAATATTAAATCCGGATAATAAGAATTCATCATTTAATCCGTCACCATTTGGAGAAAATGCATTTGGAATATAAACGCCAAATTCTTTAGTCACCTCAATACACATTTCATCTTTGGCTTTGCAACCAAATTCATTAACAGACTCAACAACATAACAACTATTACGTGTAGGGAAAACCTGGCTGTTTGGGCAAACGCGACACATGATCTCTTCACCATCTATCCAGGTCATAGTGCCTGTTCCGGCAGCACTAATAAACATTGGTTGTTCCAAATTTAAAGTAGTGTCTCTTCCTGCTAAAACAACAGGATTTGGATTAACTTTTACAAAAACTGTTTTTTGCGCACCGCAAAAACTATTGTAAGACACATCAACAGTATATTCTGTTGAAACACTTGGGCTAGCAACCACTCCATAACCCGAAGCAATATTTAAACCTACTGTTGGTGTCCATAACACTGTATTACCGCCACTTGCAGACAATGGCGTTTTTTCACCGGCACAAATTGCCACACTATTTGAAACCACGGGCTGTGCAATTGGCACAACAATTACAGAATAACTCATTACCTGAGAACAGGTAATCGTACCTTCTTGATTAAAACCTAAAACAGTATAATTAACATTGGCTGTAGGCGATGCTATTACCATAGAGCCTGTTGTATTTGACAATCCGGTTGCTGGTGTCCAAACAAAATTTTGTGCTCCGGAAGCTGACATTGAAGTTGATTTACCAAAACAGATCTGATACTCAGGAGAGCTTATAGTTAAATTTGGAACCGGCACTACTTGAACAGGAATACTTGCAGATGCTGTACATACTCCATTAAACCCGGTAACGGTATAAGTTGTACTTACTCCCGGCGAAGCGGTAACAAAAGCTCCTGTAGATGAACTTAAGCCATTTGTAGGCACCCAGTTATAGCCACTTGCACCATTTACATTTAAATTTGTTGTGTTGCCTGCGCAAATTGTACCATTTGAAATTGAAGTTAAAAGATTTGGCACAACAATTACCGACACTTGATAAACCGCAGATGAAGTACAAGAGTTTAATGTTCCTATTACCGTATAGGTAGTAGTAGAATTTGGGCTTGCATTTACTACCGCCCCTATTGTAGTATTTAAACCAGAGTTAGGCGCCCAGTTATAAGTTGTTGCGCCATTTGCCGTTAAATTTAAATTACCGCCAACACAAATTGTATTGGTTAATGGTGAAACTGTAATTGTTGGATTTGGATTTACGGTTAAGGTGGCTGTTTGAGTTGGACCATTGCATCCAACGCTTGAACCAATTACTGAGTAAACCGTTGTAACATTTGGATTGGCAATTACAGCACTTCCAACTGTTGTATTTAATCCGGTACCAGGCGACCAAACGTATGAGGTTCCTCCGGACGCATTAAATATAAAATTTTGACCCTGACAAATTGCAGTAGCTGTTGTTGCTATGCTAATTGTTGGGTTAGGTAATATTGAAAAGTTAGAAGTAATATTTTCGGTACACACCCCGTTTGAACCTATTAGCGTATTTGAGGCAATTGCCACATTACCTGAAAATGGTGCAATTGGTGTTAACACCATAGTTGGTCCGTTTGGCGTTGTGGTAGAATAATTACTACTGGTTAACAAAGTGTAATTAGAAGCTCCGGAAGGTGTTACTGTAATTGTGTTTGCTGAATTGTTGATGTTTTGAGCGCAAACAGTATTACTGCTATAAACTAATGCTAATGTTGGATTTGCTGCAATATTAACACTTGCACTGCCTGCACAAGAACTACTAGGACTGCTAATGCTTACAGTATATAAGCCCGGTGAATTAATATTTATGGTTGCCGTTCCTTGCCCGGATGTTATCCCAGGCCCCGACCATAAAATGGTGTTTGTGGCAGTATTTGGAAGAACCGATAATACAGCGCTTCCCGACATGCAAGTTGGTGCTGTAATAGTAGGGTTTAAGACAGAAGTTTGCCCATAAACCGTATAAGAATTATTTAAAGAATATGAAGGACAGCTACCTGTGCAGGTTGTATAAGAATAAACACCCGGCTGATTTACTGTAATTGTTGGGGTAAATTGCCCCGCAATAATTCCGGGACCTGACCAGGTATATGTACAAACATTTAAAGTTGAAGCCGGCGCCACACTTGCCATACCAACCGCTCCATTTGGATTTATTTGAGCTACTAATTGTAAAGAAGGAAGTGTACAAGTTAATGTACCTCCTTGTGGCGCTAAAATAGTACTTGTTGGAACCGGTAATGTACAATTAGCCCAATCGCCACCACCCATAAGCGTTGTTGGTGTAAAAGTGATCGTTGAATTACCCGGAATTATATTTCCTTGATGAGCTCCTGCATTTGTATAATAAACCTTATTATTTACGATCGCAAAACCACCACCCGCAGATGAAACCGGTGCGTTAACTAAATTATAACTGCAAATTAAAACACCCGATGAATTATAAACCTGCATAACTTGAGGGCCATTCGTTTTTAAAAGGTAAAAATTTCCATTACCATCAACAACCATATCGTAAGGACCACCGCCACCAAAAGTTCCAATTGTAACTAATAAAACAGCTGCCCCGGTTCCGTTATAACGATAAACTTGTCCGGTTCCACCAACTAAATTATATATAAAACCACCGCCACCACCAATGTTAACCGCGGCGCCGTTAGATGTGCTATGACCTGAATTTGACCAAGTATTTGTATTGTTTAAGTACCAAAAAGTTCCTCCTGAAGTTGTCCACCACGTTGGGTTGGGCGCAGGGAAACCAAAAGCCGGTCCTACTGCTAAACCACCGGATCCAGCGGGCATTGTGTTTAAAACCATTGTAGCTGCGGGCCCAAGTGGGTTTACAGATTGTTGCCAAATTTGACTTCCACTATGTAAAAAATAGAATTACTTGGGCAATTTGGAGCCTGTCCAAAAACCGTAAAGCTAAATAAAATTAAGGCGAATAAACTTAAAAAGGCTTTTTTCATAAGTACAAAAGTTTTTATAAATGTAAGCTAATAAAAACACCTTATTTAAGCAAAGATTTAAATCGACTAAACTATTTAGTGAATAAGACCCTTTGGCGAGTAAAGTAACTTTGTTTAAATCTTCTAGAAATCAAGCATAAAACAACTAAAAAAGTTTATCAATTTTGCAAAATGGATCACTTCTTAGACGAACTTAATCCTGCTCAGCGCGCCGCAACAATAAATACCGATGGACCGGTAATGATAATTGCCGGTGCGGGATCAGGAAAAACAAGAGTTCTTACTTATCGCATAGCCCACATCATGGAAAAAGGGACTGATGCATTTAACATATTAGCATTAACATTTACAAATAAAGCAGCACGCGAAATGAAAGCACGTATTGCAAAAATTGTTGGCGATAAAGAAGCAAAGAACCTTTGGATGGGGACTTTTCATAGTATTTTTGCCAAGATATTACGCATTGAGGCCGAGAAATTAGGCTACCCTCCAAACTTTACCATTTATGATACAGATGATAGCAAAGGAGTAATAAAAGAAATTTTAAAACAACTTAATTTAGATGATAAAGTTTACAAACCATCTTTGGTCTTAAATAGAATAAGTGATGCTAAA
>JALHPG010000108.1 GCA_022842625.1 Bacteroidia bacterium
ATGTTAGGCATTTGCTATTTAAATTCGGCAACTGAAAAACCAAAAGCAGAAACGTTTTTAGCTAAAGCGGTTAAAAATATTTCTCGTACTTATAAAACAGATGAGCCTGCTGAAAAAGCTGCGGCTCCATTAGCCCATTTATATTATGGCCGTGCTTTACATGTAAATCATCAATTTGATGAGGCTTTGGCACAATACAATGAATTTAAAAAATATGTAAGCGCTAAAGATAAAGAGTGGACAAAATTAGTTGAAAGAGAAAAAGCAACCTCTACTTATGCAAAAGAGCTTACCGCATTTCCAATGAATGTAAAAATTACAAATTTAGGAGACAGCGTTAACAGTCAATACCCTGATTACAGCCCGGTTTTAAGTGGAGATGAACGCACGCTGATTTTCACCACCCGCCGACCAAACACAACAGGTGGTTTTAAAGAAGTAAATGGCTTGTATAATGAAGATGTGGTTGTTTGTTATAAAGACGATAACGGAAATTGGTCATCTCCACAATCTATTTCGGCAAATATTAATACCTCTGCCATGGAGGCTGTAATAAATTTAAGTCCTGATGGCCAAACATTAATTTTATATAAAGATGGTGGTGAAGGTATGGCCGGAAATATTTACTACAGTAATTATGATGGTAAAGATTGGACGACCTTAAAAGAATTTGGTTCTGATGTAAACACTAAATTCCAAGAATCTCACGCTTGTTTGAGTGCCGATGGAAATGTTTTATTTTTTGTATCCGACAGACCCGGTGGTTTTGGAGGTAAAGATATTTATCGTTGTATAAAATTACCAAACGGTCAATGGAGTAAGGCTTTAAACATGGGGCCATCGATAAATACAGAATACGATGAAGATGGAGCTTTTATTCACCCTGACGGTATCACATTTTTCTTTTCGTCAAACGGTCATAAAACAATGGGCGGTTATGATATTTTCTTCGCTATGCTAAATAGTGAAAATAAATTCTCTGAAGTTACTAATATTGGTTATCCTATTAATACTACAGGCGATGATGTTTTTTATGTAACCTCACCGGATGGAAAAAGGAGTTACCTTTCATCTGCAAAAGACGGTGGTTTAGGCGAGAAAGATCTTTATATGATCACTCTGGCCGATGTTAAAGAAAAACCTTTAGCCTTATTTAAAGGTCAAATAATACCTGCAGAAGGAGAAAAATTACCAGACGATATAATGATAATTGTTAAGGATAAACAAACCGGCGAAATTGTTGGTACTTACAGACCAAAATTAAACAACGGTACCTTCTCAACCATTTTACCTCCGGGCAAAGAGTATAATTTTTCATATCAGGCGCCTGCAGGTGAGGAATTTTATAATGAAGATGTATTTGTAACCGGAGATATTACTTACCAGGAAATTAGAAGAGAAATTAATTTAGAGCCTGTTAAATTACTCGGTAAAATATCAGCAAAGAAAAAAGGGATTATTTTAACGCCAATTGTTTTGGACAACTCAGATTCTAAAAAAAATGTTGCTAATGTAAAATTAGTATTACAAGAAGCAGGAGGTATTCCACAAACAATTAACTCAAAAGCAGATGGCAAATTTGATGGTATTAATTTAAAACCTGAAAAAAAATATAGTCTTTTTGCAGAATCAAATGGAAAAAAATCGGCAGTGTCTGAAATAAGCACAGTTGGAATTAAATCCGGAAAATCTATTAACGAAACCCTTTATTTAGACGGTGCTATTAAAAAGTCAATTTCTAAAGATCAGTTATTAGATGTAATCGTAAAAAATTCTAAGACCAAAAAAGCAATTGCAAATGCAGAAATAACCATTACAAATAAAGATGGTTTTAAATACAATGCAACTACCGATGATAAAGGTGCTGTTAAAGGAATTGAACTTAACACAAATACAAAATATGAATTAATAGCAATTGACGGATCCGCAACCTCTGAGCCAATGTCATTTACTACCCCTGCTAATAAATCAAAAAAGCAGATCATAAAAACTATTTTTATTACGCAAACAGCTGCACCTGCAAATAATAATTTAGCAAATAATAATTCGTCTGTTGAACCGTCTAATTTACCGTCAAGTGAATTTGAATTTTACTTTACTTACAATAAAAAGAATATAAATGATTCAGATCCTGTTTGGTCAGCTTTTATTGATAAGATCGTTGAATTAAGCAAGCAAAAAGAAGTAAAAGTAAATATTACTTCAAGCGCCTCAAGAGTGCCGTGCCGTAACGGCAATAAAAGACTTGCCAGCGCTCGCGCTAAAAAACTACAAGCTAACATAAAAGAGGCAGTAGCTGCAAAGGGTGGCGATGTTTCTAAGCTTAAGTTCATTAAAAAATCTAAAGTTGCCGGTCCAAAATACAGAGGAGACTTTAATTTAGGTCGTAAGAAATACGAAAAATTCCAATTTGTAAAAGCAAAAGCAAATTAAGCCAATAATATTTAAATTGAACACCGACTAAAACAGTCGGTGTTTTTGTTTTAAAAAGTCTTAACAAAAGTTGAAATCAATTTTACTTTAAAAAGTGAAAATATAAAAAAGTTCACCGCGCGATTCTCCACTACTCGCTTGCGATGAATTGTTTCTCATAATATTGTTGCTGAAACGAAGCGCATGATGCTTATCAATAGAATAACTGATCTGAATATTATTTACGAAAGTATTTGATGAATTGCCTGTACTTTGATTACTCATAGTAAGAGCAAAAGTAGTTCCTGTATTTAATTTCCCATTTAACCATGTTTTATTTACGTTTATAGTTGGTGTAACGTTTCTGATTTTGATCATGTACAGATCTGTATTTAAAAAAGACACCATAGGTGAAATACTAAGCCCTATTTTGTTTAATGATAATACATAACCAAGGTTTGCATTTGAATTGGTATTATTTGTATACTTTTCGGTGAACTTATTATTATCCCTTAATATTTGATATGTCCATGACACAAAAAAACTTTGCATAAATTTTTCATTATAAATTGTATACCTAGGCGAGAGCATTACCTGATGTTGTACTTGCGAAAGTTTGGTACTATCACTTACCCGCTTTAAACCATCCTGTTGATCGATCTTGAATAAATTATAACCTCCATTTATTCCAAATTTTTGTGTAAGGTTTAAATTTACATTAGACGAAAATCCCGTCCGTGATGTTTTAACAGCTTTCCTGCCATTTAGATTATCATATTGATAGAACTCACTAAAATTGAAATTCAATTTTTTTTTCATTGCGGTAAAACTTTGTTTAAGAATATATTTTTCCTGATCATTTAAAATATAATCTACACCCATACTTTGATACTCAGGTTCAATACGACTATAGTCACCACCGATCATCCCATTTTTAAAACGATAAGACAATGCACTATGAGCGGCAATGGCATAGCTGGTGGACAATCGTGGTGTAATAAGATTCTTTAAAGCATTACTTCCCGGTCCTGTACCAATATCTACAACATCAGAATTAATATCGCGAGTTGTAGCGCTAACTGTGGCATCTAAATCCCAGACTAATTTCTGTTTAAAAAAATTCTGCTTACTTACAATACCAACCAAAGCATTTTCCTGAGGTCCGTTATTTAAAATATCATTTGGCTCAGGTATCGAATTCTTAATATCATTTCCTTTAAAAACGATCACATCAAAAAAATTATTAGCCTTTCCAATTCCAATTTTTGCACCCATTCCTATGCGTTTATATAAAGGCGTTATCGAATTTGGTTTTAATGTATCTTCCTTTGTTGCGGGGTTCAATCGTCCGTACATAAATCCTGCTCTAAGTAATCCGGGATTTATTTCAACACCACCGCCTAAAAAAGTTTTACCATTCAGCGAAGTTGGGCTCCAACTCATATTAGTCCAACCTGCATATACTTTTGCCCATTTATAATAGGGATTGATGCCAAATTGAGTGAACGGATTATTTACTTGCTTTGACCCCTCAGATACCGTTATATTAAAAGGAATTTGCACTCCGTAAACAGAAACAACAGGCGATCCGATAAAAGAATACGAAAACGGTTTTCGGGTTGAATTAAAACCATAAGAAGAATAATAACCGGTGCCAATACTTAAAGAGCCTTTTACTTCTATCGGTTTTTGAGACTTTAAATTAGACAGATCTTGAGAAAATGAAAAAAAGTTTATACCAACAAGAAAAACTATTATAAGACCTCTTTTCATCATTTAATACTTTACAATTCCTATAATTATTTTCTCACACTTACTTCTTCGCTTCCTGCACTTTCAACATCCTTACTATTTATTGATGTGATATAATAAAAATAGAGTTGTCCTTTTTTTGCACTTTTATCACTATAACTTAACTCTTTTGAATCAAGTTTTGCGAGTTTAACAGGAGTTTGCTCACGCTGATAACGATAAACGGCATAGCCTTTTATATCTTTTTCCTGCAATGCCTCCCACTCTAAAACCACATCTATAGCGGTATTAACAGCCCTAAGTCCTCCCGGTGGTATCAGTTTACTGGCGTGTAAGGTTACCGAAGCCAGCATTTTTGATTTACTATTGTTATTAAATTGATCTATTGTTTCAATGGCATACTCGTAGGTTTTACCAAATTCAAACTTTTTATCACTAATTCGATTGAACTCTAGAATAGAATCATTTGCAAACAAGGGAGCATATTTTGTTTCACCTTTAATTTTTTTGAACACTTTATATCCTTTAATGGTCCAATCATTAACCTTCATATTCTCCCAATCTAAATGAATGATACTATCTTGATAATACACGTTAAAAAAGGCTGGAGCATTTGGAAAAGTATTTTTTAAAGGACGCTCAATAACTTGATTTGATGAATCGCTTTCTGTACCACTAGTATTAATTACAGTTATATAATAGCTATAAAATTGTTTCGGACTTAATTCCTGCGCGGTATCTTTATATACAATAGGCTTACTAAAATCATTTGCCACTGTTTCGTAAATTACTTTAAAACCAGTTTCCTCATTACCTTTACGGTGAATCCTATAACTTTTTAAAAACTCATCGCTACATAAAAACTGAAGTTCAATTCCATTCTTAGTTCCTTTAGCATAATTAACAAAAGGCGTAATAGGTTTACGTTTATCTAACGCATAACTAAAAATAGTATTACTTTTCTTAAGCAAAGTGCCTCTATTATCAAAGGCAGCAAAGTAATAATAATAAATTTTATCGGGCTGCACATTTTCATCAACATAGATCGTATCCGATCCCGAAACACTGCTTAGTTCTTTAAAGGTTTTTCCGGCATCATTACTTTTAAAAACATGAATACTTTTAACGTTTTGCAATGTACTTAATTCAAAATTCAGTTTCACGCCAAGTATACCAACTTCTCTTTGGGCTTTGGTTTTTGTGAAATACACAGCATTAGAATTAACAGAAGCAATTACTGCCTGTGCAGAGTTCAACGAAGAATTTTCATATTGGTCTAATCCAACAACTGAATACTGACGATCAACGCCTCCTTTTAATCCTTTATGAATAAAAACATAAAAAGAGGTATCTTTATTTTTATAAAACAATACATCCGCCTTTACTTCAACCGGTTTTTTCTGCTCGTTATAAGTAAACACCTTTAAACTGTTGGCCGGATTTTTTCCGATCGAATACCATTTAAAATTAAGGCCATCATTATTGTACCAAGATTCTTTAAAATGTAATTCATCAAAAACAGGATTAAATGGAAGGCTAAATGCTTTACTTTCAAATGTTGTTCCGTTTACCGTTATTTTATAATAATAAGGTATATTCTTTTTTACATCCAAATCATAATACATTAAACCTAAAGCCATTTTAACGGCAGGATGTGATCCCCAAAAACCGAGTGAATCGCTTAAACCGAACTTTGTTTTATTCCACATAGCGGATAATTTTTTTTCGTCCGGCAAAGAATAATCCGGAAAATATTTAGAGGCTTCCGTAAATTTAATTTTGAATTCTGATTCGGTGGCAGGTGTTACCAACTCAGTCAATTTCTTCCAGTCACTTTTGTCCTCTTTTCTTTCAATAACTATATTTTTAATTTTAACACCGTTAGGTATTTGTTTGCCCCCTGAAATAAAAATGCCGATAGGACCCTCATGGCAAAATTCATTTTTTTGAGAAAACAAAGAAGTGCTTATTATAAAAAGTCCAAAAAATAACTGATATATATATTTCATTTTCATTACTAAATTTATTTGCATTGATTACTACATTTATCAAAGATCAGCGACATATTAACGCCACTATCACTATTAAAGTGAATGTTTGTACCTAAGTCAAGACTTCCTATATCAACAGACAAACAGCAATCGCCACAACAAATACCAAAAGCACCAACACATTGTTCTCCTTTTATAGAAAAGCCAACACTGGCGCAACCATTTACATCGAACGTTTTTGCGGTGGCATTATATTCACCTGAAATACCAACCATTGCAGCGGCCTCAGCACTAACTTCAGTACATGAAACACCGCACGAGCCGGTAGCATAAGCTTTTCCAACAGCAAGAAGTCCAATTCCATATATATCACTTCCGTTACCAAACGATTTATACACACGTGCATTTAGACTGAGGTCTACGCCAAACTTCACACCAACAATTCCAAAATCCCAATCAATTCCGGGTACGATCTGTCTTGTTACGCCGGCAGAAAAAATAAAACCTTTTACCTTATTATTAAAATCAGGGGGTAAACATTTAAAATCACCTAAGCCCGCGGACAAGCCTTTTGGGGCACTGCTGTAATTTCCAAAAAGCCCCATTAAGTTTGCATCGCCAACTCCCGGTATCGTTACTTTACCTTCTGCCTGAAAATACCATCCTCCGGCACCTACAACAGAAGTAACACCACCTATTATTCCTAAACCTCCCTGAACAAAATTAATATTGCAAGAACCTTTTAATTCGGATTGTGCGAAATCATAAGCCCAACTCATGTCACCAAAAGGGGTACTTACATTTTCAACAGCGATAGATTTACCGGAACAAGTTACTGCACCATCAACGATCATTTTCATGCGCTGTGGTTTACCGCCAACTTGTGTATTCGAAATTCCTTGCATACCGGCCAATTCGCCTTCAAACCAGAATGTAGACCATTTGCCTCCTTCAATATGAGTATTACCGCAAGCTTTCGCAAATTTACGCTCGGCGTTCACAGGAATATCTTGTCCGGGTGTGATCCAAATAGAAACCGAATCGGGAGAATAATTAAATGTAGTACCTGTTTTAGGAAACACACCATCCTCTTTTGAATTTCCTTTCATTACAAATAATTTATTTTCCAGTACCGGTTGCTCTGTAAACGTGTGATATAAGGAACCTTGAGAAAACACAACTGGTTCAACATTAATTAAGCTAAAGGTTAAAGCAGAACCGGTTTTTTTATAAAATGATGTTGCAGAATATGCATGAGGATCAGGAACATTCATAGTGATCATTCCCGGAAACGCAAACTGCTCTGTTTGAACAACCATAGGCGAAGCATCATTTGGGGTAAACTTCAAACAATTCTTTAATGTAACAGGATGATTTTTCATAACCATATAATTATCGCCGTTACTTCGCAATAAAATCGATTTAAGTTTTATAACATCACCCGAATTAACAGCCGGTAATCCGGCAATTTCAGCGGCCACTTCTTCAGATCCATCAGGGCCTACACCTAGTTGCCAGGTGTTTGCTCCCCCTCCACCATCAACTAAACCAAAATTCTTTTTTGAAGAAGTTACATTGATACTTTGAATACCCGCCAACTTAATATTATTAAAATCTACAACCGTATTATTTGTAACTAAATGATCGTAGGTGACTTTTAAATTACTTACCGGAATAACCATTCCTCCTGAGCCTGAATTGCTATTCTCTGTATTGATATAACTTTTCTTTAAGTTAAAGCCATTACTATTAATTTCCCATTCATTACACTTCAGTTTCCAATTTTGAAGATTAATAGTTACTTCATTTGAAGAATTAATTTTAGGTTCTTCGTTTTTTTTGAGCAGAATATTATTTATTGAAATTTTTAGATCGTTTGGTGTTATGTCTTTAATGTCGGTATGTAATATGGCATTTAATTTCATTTCACCATTTTTATAACGAGACGTGTTTCTATCAAGGGTGAGTTTATCTGCAAATCCGGGAACCGACATATTAAGATCATTTCCGGTTTCATTACAAACCTTAAATCCTTCGGGTTGCGAGATTGGTTCTGTTACAGAAGGATCGGCATTAAATACAGGTATATTTAAACTATTATCGGAAGGGTTCATTAAATAAAATGCTCCGTTAAAGGCAATAGTTGTTTGATTAAAATTAGTTTGTGGTATTTTTACCTTGCCTTTTATAATACCAAATTGTTTTCCTGCGGAAGTTTTATCTAAATAAACACCTATTTTTTTATCTTCTATCTTAGCCTCCAATGCATTTCCTGCAATAATATTCAATTCGTTATTACCTGTACTTATTGGTAAAGATGCCGGCTCTGAATAAGGCATTCCTTTATCATTTTTTAAAGCACCGGGTATAATATTTAAATTAGCAAATGTTAATTTAGCACCACTCTGAATTTTAAACTGATTATTACCCGGCATATCAATAAAGGCTCCAGATACCTGAACCGCATTATTTGCTAAAGGTGTTAAACCGTATAATTCAACAGGAAAACCCATTAGTTTTGTAATATCCATGCCATCATACAATGTAAGATTGAAATTAACATGCATGCATTTATCGCCCAAAACATTTGTAGCTGCTTGCACATTTGAGGGTGACACATAATTATTTTGAACAGCGGTTTGATAGTTCACAGAATTAACCGGCGCTGTATTTTGAGTATTTACATTTACTTGTTGTACAGATTGAGCTGGTTTAGTAACAATGCCAATACTATCGCCAACAAATTGTGTTTGTGATTTGTAAGCCCTTATGTATTGTTTGTAGCTTCTTAAAGGCACTCCTCGTAAAGTAAAATGCCCTTTTGAATCGGTTATAGCCTCAATTTTTCCGGTTTTTATTATTGTTTGATTATAATAATTAGAATACGAAATATCCATGCTCACCTTAGCGCCACTAATTGGCAAACTCTCGCCCTTACCACCAAAAACATAACCGCTAACACAAGTTCCTTCTTCTAATTTTACAGTTACTTTTTTATAGTCAGAACTATTGGGGATTTTTGCAGTAATTGTTTTCGGTAAAAGATTTGAGCCTTGAGGTGGTGTTATAGAAATATTATAAACCTGATCATTATTTTCTATACCTCCTGCATTTTTAAACTGAAAAACTGCCATGCCAAAAACCGTAAGTTTAGAAAGATCGCACTGCGCAGAAGTTACTACTCCGGTAACGGGATCTTTTTTATTACATGGTTCCGACACACCAACAATTTCAACAGTTGCATCATTTAAAGCTTTATTATCATTGTCTTTTACAATTACAAGTAATCGTCGTTTAATGGTGCTTAATTTTATTTCCCCCAGATCAACTTCTTTTTGATTGGCAACAAATTCAACGGTATCTCTTAAGTATCCGTTAGCCTCAAAAATTAATTTTTGTTTAGCTGATTTTTTTAGAACAGGATAACTAAATGTTTCGGATACAACTGTAATACCGGCATTTTGACTTGCTTGAATATGCGATGTAGTTGTACCACCGCCATTTTCACCAAGCAAGTAAAAACTAGCATGAACCGGTTTTTTTGTTTCAGCATCAACAACTGTGCCTTTAGCGATTGCACCACGTTTTAATGAGATCACTTTAAAAGACTGCTCACCCATTTTTAAAAAATTTGGGAAAACAACAACTTCATTATCGTATCCTTGTTTTGAAACAGTTAAGATCTGAAGTGGTCCGGTAATTTTAATATTCCCTGTTTGGATCATTGTAGGTAAATTCTCAAAATTATATTTACCATCCTGGCCGGGTAAAAAATAACGATTGGCTTTATAAATGCAATCTCCGGTAGAATTACATTGGTTATTAATCATCTTTTGTTTTAGATCATATTCACCGGAAGTAAAACCGGAATTAGGGAACATATTATAACCATTCTTTCCTAAATAAAGACTTTCCAATTTTACAAAACAAGAAATTGGTTTATTATCTGTTTCATCAACAACTAAACCGGCAATTTTTGGCCAATTGGCATACATGAAGATCTTTTGCTTATAGGTTTCGTTTAACCCGGGAGTAGCCAGAACTCCTGATTCTGGTTTATTATTCATTAAAACAGGCGCCTCCATGTAATAGTTCATAAAACCATCGGCATCTTTTGGAAAATCGGCATACACGTAATAAGTGTAATTAGGATTATTATTAAAAACAACATTTTTGAACGTAATTTTTCCCGACGCATCTGTTTCGCCCTTTGCAACAATTTTCATATTGCTTATTGCTGCCGGTGTTTTAAAATTATTATCAGGTATGGCATCACTTTCAGGAAACTTATAATTAGGAGTCGTAGATATTACATATTTGCGACACAAATAAACATTTGCCATTGCAAGATTTTGGGAAGTGTTACTGATCTCGTCAAAATATTCCCCTTGATGACCAATAGTTACTTCTACTTTGCAATCTTTTACTTTTGTGGTAATTGTTCCAACAGCATTTGTTGTTCCTGCGCTGGGTGTTATAACAGACTGCGGATTCCAATAAAATTCTGCATGCGGATCTAATATTTCAATTTTAGCACAACGGTACAACTCACCCTTGTCTGCAAATTCGGGAGATCCATTTTGATAATTTGACTGTATCAATCCAAATTTAACATCACTTGTAAACATAAAACTAAAATCGCCTTGATCCGTAGTTTTAGCAATTGCTAACTCGGTACCATCAAGTGCTCCATAAGAAGGAGGCACGGCATTATTTGGTGCTACTAATTGATTGTTTTTCTTAACCAAATAATATGTTTTTAAAACAATATTGGCTTTTTTTAGCGGATACGTAGTTGAACTTGATGAATAAACATATTTTAATTTCCCACTCACAAAAGAAGGAGAAATAAAATTTGGAACGTTTACAATTCCGGTATTTCCGGTATTTACCGGCGAAAATCCACCTACACTACCAATACTTAAAGTACTAGTTTGAATGGTTGGCGAAAAGGTTTGAACTGATGAATGATAATTAAAACTGCAAGCTTCACTGTATCCATTATTTTTAAACTGCAATGCGTTATTTGGATCACTAACTCTTACTCGCCAAACATACTTTTTACCTTCATCCAGTTTTGGCATAGCAGGTGTATAAATGAGGGTGTTAATACTCGTTATTTCTGAATTGTATAAAACCGGAAAAGCAGGATTTTTAACAACATCATTTGGATTTAAATTATTAGGCACTTCTTTCAAAACAAAATCATATTTTATTATTCCGGAAGCTGTGGCCGGAGGCATCCAATTAAAAATAATATTTTGTGGTTGCGTTGGATTTACATCACTCCCGCAAATTGGCTGAGAACATACCGGAGGATCAATATAATAGATCGAAAAACTACCTGAACAACCAAGAGGCTCATCATCTGATAATAAAGCGTTTGTATTATAATCTAATGCCTGAACACAAATTTTATAGTTTCCCTCAGGTAATGCTTGATTTTGGTATAACTGTGCTTTAGTTATGCCCACAAGATCTACATTGCTCTCATCAAAATAATTGCGGGTGGTTGCGTTACTAAAATCAATTTGTTTTACTTCTAAACCATTAAAATGAATCGATTGCGAAGGTTTAAAGTTTGAATTCGAAGAAACTAATATCCCATTATCTCCTTCTAACTTAACTTTTAGTTTTATATCACAAGGAGCATTTAAAACATTTTGTAAAACCAAAATTAGTTTGTTTGGTTTTTGAACGTATGTTGAAATATAAGGAGAATAAGGCGGAACAACCTGTACTGTAACTTTTATTGGGTAAGGCGCCGCAAACTGAGCACTTAAATTAAATGAGAAAAGTAAGGACAATACTGCAATTACTAAAAAAAATCTACTCTTCATTGGATTATATTATTCGCCTAAGGTATATGGAGAGTTATTGATAGGAAATGATATCCATCAAACATATGGGTGAGAAAAGTCAGTTAAAGGGTCAATGAAAAAAATCGCTAAAATTAAATACACTCTCACAGGTTAATTTGGATACAAATACAAGTTGATGATGTAAAACCTTCCACAAAAAAATAATTCCAATAAAAACCAATTAAAAACAATCATTGTTTACATGAGATCAAAAAAAAGAACGATTAACTTTTCCCTTAGTTTTGTATCTATATAGACCTCAATGGCTTAAAAAAAACATAGATTACACTAAAAACAAGCAAATTATCAATGGTTTTTTATTTTTAGTAACTTTACCCTATGAATACTGCCGAGTGGTTTAAAGATTGGTTCAATTCGCCCTATTATCATTTACTTTACAATAAACGAAATGAGAGTGAGGCCGTTTTTTTTATAACCAACCTTTGCGCACATTTAAATTTAAAACCCGAAGCAAATGTTTGGGACCTTGCTTGCGGAAAAGGACGACACTCTATTTGTTTAAACAAAAAAGGTTTTAAGGTAGTTGGAACAGATCTTTCGCAAAACAGTATTATAGAGGCTTCAGAAAACAGTAATCCAAGTCTGGATTTTTTTGTACATGATATGCGCGAGCCATTTAGAATAAATTATTTTGATGCCGTGTTTAATTTATTTACAAGCATTGGTTACTTCGAAAATTTTAACGATAACTTTTCGGTATTTAAAAATGTTGCTAGTTCGCTAAAAACAAACGGCATTTTTGTTATCGATTTTTTAAATTCCGAAAACATTGCAAATTCAATTAATACAAGTTACCAAGAACAAAGAGGGAATGTTACCTTTAGAATTGAAAAAAAAAATAGAGAACAATTC
>JALHPG010000109.1 GCA_022842625.1 Bacteroidia bacterium
AAAGTAACTGCACTACCCGGACAAACAGACGCGTTTGATGCCCCGGCTGAGATCGATAAAAAATTACCTACCACAATAGAAGATGTTGCAGAGGCGGTACAAGTGCCATTTGCTCCAATAACTACATAAGTAGTATTTGTTGCAGGAGAGACCACTATACTATTTGTTGTAGCAGTGGTGTTCCAAGTATATGATGTGGCGCCACTTGCGGTTAGCGTAGCAGAAGAACCTGTGCAAATTGTTTGTGAGGCAGCCGGTGCTATTGCTATTGTAGGACTCGCTGACACTACTACAACCTGTGTGGCCGAAGCAACAGGAACTAAACCATTTAATGCAACGCTTAGGATAGAATAGGTTCCTGCTGTAGGATAAGAAATTGAAACTTGTGTACCCGTGCTAGGAGCAAAAACTGGACCTGCCGGAGTTGCTCCCCAAGTATATGATGTAGCTCCTGCTGCGGTTCCTGTTATGGTAGCGTTAAGTGTTTGATTAGTACATGCCGTTAAAGGTGTGGTAAATGTAAAAGCAACAGGTGCCGATAATGTTATATCATCTACAGCTATTGATGGATCTGCTCCGGTTGGGTCATTGTTTTGCCATCTGAAACCGATTCTCACATTTGGATTGTTATTTGCAGATGCCGGTAAAGCTATGCTGAATGGAGACCATGCACCTTGCGGTAAGCAAGAAGCACTGGTTATGGCCATTGTGCCTAAATTATTCCAAACTGCTCCGTCAAAATATAAAGCTTCTGCAAAATCAACAGCAGCAACACCTCTGGTTAAATACTTCATTGATAAGGTAATTGTACTAAATCCAGTGCAATTAATAACAGGCGATTCTGCTCTTTTATTTGTATTTGCTCCAGGACCCGCAAGATAAGCTGCGCCCGGATCTACTAGAAATGGAACTAAATTTGAGCCAATATGAAGTGTACGATTAGTTCCGCACCCTGTACCGCATGAGCCTATAGGATTTCCATTTTCCGTGGCACTAATAAACCATTCATTTGCGGAGGCACCATTCCCTGGGCCAGTTACTAAGGCAGTTACAGCCCAGGCTCCATTTGTTGGCGTGGCGACAGTTCCAGCGGCCAATTGCCCGCCATTACAACCAGCACCAAAATCTTCAGTCCAAAAAACTTGTCCAAACGAAGTTCTAGATAAAAAGAGGGAAACAAATAAAAGGCAAGAATAAATAATTCTATTCATAATGTTGTTAAATTTTAATTAGCTAATATATGGTTTATGTTTTAAATAATCTAATAATTTCCTTAATAATGGGCACTTTTTACAAAGACCGTATGGTTAATTGTTTCATCATTGTCCTTATTGCCATTAAACACGTTTTGTTTTACATTTTGGTTGGGTACTTCTCATCTGTTTTTAATGCGTTTTATGACAATTCGCAATTTTATTGTTTGAAATGTGTCTTTTACTGAGCAAATGATCTATTTAAAATAAATGTCGAAGTTTTAAAAACAAATTAACATTCAAAATTTTCAATGCAAAAAAAATGCAATTTTGCGATTTAGAATTATACTCTAAAAAAATTATGCATTTAAAATATTCTTTACGCCCAAAAGCACTTTTAGTTTTAGAAGACGGAAAAGTGTTTGAAGGAAAAGCCTCAGGTAAAATTGGAACTACAACCGGCGAGATCTGCTTTAATACAGGTATGACAGGTTATCAGGAAATTTTCACAGACCCTTCTTATTTCGGACAAATTGTTGTAATGGCAAGTTCTCATATCGGAAATTATGGTGTTGAGGAAAATGAGGTTGAAAGTGACGGCATAAAAATTGCAGGAATGGTGTGTAAAAAATTCAATAACGGGTTTTCACGCGCACGCGCAAAAAAAAGTTTGCAGCAATATTTTGAGGAGTCGAACATTGTTTCGATAAGCGATGTTGATACACGCTCTGTTGTTAGATATGTGAGAGATAAAGGTTCTATGAACTGTATCATTTCTTCGGAAATATTAGATGTTGAAGAACTTAAAAAATTATTAGCGAAGGTTCCAAAAATGGAAGGCCTGGAGCTTTCCTCAAAAGTTTCAACTAAACAAAGTTATTTTTATGGTGATCAAAATGCAAAGCATAAAATTGCCGTAATTGATTTTGGTGTAAAGAAAAATATCTTACGATCATTGGCTGAACGCGATTCTTATTTGCAAATTTTTCCAATGACAGCAAGTGTTGCAGATGTTTTAGCTTTTAAACCGGATGGAATCATGTTATCCAACGGACCCGGCGATCCGGGCGCAATGCCAAAAGAAACTCAATTTGTAAAAGAGTTGGTTGATACGGATATTCCTGTTTTTGGTATTTGTTTAGGGCATCAATTGTTAGCGCAATCTCAAGGGATCTCAACTTTTAAAATGCACGCAGGTCATAGAGGAATAAATAGTCCGGTTAAAAATTTGATCAGCGGAAAAAGCGAGATCACGTCTCAAAACCACGGGTTTTCAGTAAATCCGGAGGATATTGAAAAAAATCCGAATGTAGAAATTACACATGTAAATTTAAATGATCAAACAATAGAAGGTATAAGAATTAAAAATAAAAATGCTTTCTCTGTTCAGTATCATCCTGAAGCTTGCCCCGGACCGTTAGATGCAAGATATCTTTTTGATGAATTTGTTACGCTGATCGAAAAGGTGAATGGTGTAAAAAAATAGTTGCAGTAAAATAATTTATTTTATTTCTTCAAAATCAATGTAATCGCCTTCTTTATCGGCGCTTTTTTGAATTACTTCTTTTGGATCTTTTTTTGATGAAAAGTTTGTTGTGCTCTCAGAGCGTTGATTTTGAGATGTATGATTTTGATTAGTGGTATTGTTTACAAAGGATTTTTTAGTGCTTCCTCTAAAAATATCAACTAATTTATAGATCAACCAAATTACAATTAAGGTCCAAATTACGTCTCTCATAATACAGCAAATTTAAGTATTTACAATTAATTTGACGGTTATACTTTGTTAATTTCATTTTGCAGTGGTTTTAGCTCTAAAACCCTCGTCTTTTATAAACATTAACACCCAACTTTATTAACAAAATTGGTTGATGTTTTATGATTTTATACTTTTGCACAAATTAAATATAAGCCAATGAACTCTCTAGAAAAAACAAACACAGATTATCAAACTCAACTAAATGATTGGATAAAGCAAGAAAAAGCAGCTATAGATCTAATAAATGCAGTTGGTAAATTATGGTTTGAAAAATCGATTGAACTTATTTTATTCCGTAATCAATTAGTAGATAGAAGTGCTAGCGAAATAATGAACCTTCATTTATACGCTAAAAACATTGTAAAAAAGCCAATTTCTGTTTATGAAACAGTTGCCATTGCAAAAGAAATTCTTGAGTCAAAAGTTGGTGCAGGAAGAATTGATATTGGAAAATTGGCATTTGAGTGGGACCAAGAAAAATCAAAATATAAAACCCAAACAGATTTTATTAATGATAAATTAAAAGACATGTTAGGTGTGCCAAACCCTGTTACACCAAAGGATGTGATCTTATATGGCTTTGGTCGTATTGGTCGTTTGGCAGCTCGCGAATTAATAGCACAAGCCGGTAAGGGCGAACAATTAAGATTAAAAGCAATTGTTACTCGTGGAAACAGCGATGAAGAAATTGTAAAACGTGCCGATCTTTTACGCACAGATTCAGTTCACGGACCTTTTCCGGGAACTGTTATTGAAGATCTTGAAAATAAAGCACTAATTATTAATGGGCACACTGTGCATATGATCAACGGTGATAAGCCGGATACTATTGATTATACAATTTATGGTATTCACGATGCATTAGTAATTGATAATACCGGTGTATTTCGTGATAGAGAAGCTTTAAGCCGCCATTTAAAATCTAAAGGTGTTTCTAAAGTATTATTAACCGCGCCTGCTAAAGGTGATGTGCCAAATGTTGTGCACGGTGTAAATCATGAAACCGTTGATGTAAAAAAAGAAACTATTTTTTCTGCAGCAAGTTGTACTACAAATGCTATCATGCCTATTTTACAGGTAATTGATAAGGAATTAGGAATTCAAAAGGGTCATATTGAAACGGTTCACTCGTACACAAATGATCAGAATTTATTAGATAACTACCATCCAAAATACCGTCGTGGTCGTTCTGCTGCATTAAACATGGTAATTACAGAAACCGGTGCAGAAAGTGCCTTGAAAAAAGTATTACCTCATTTAAGTGGAAAATTCACTGCCAATTCGGTACGTGTACCAACACCAAACGTGAGTTTAGCTATCTTAAATTTAAATATTAATAAAGAAGTTACCAGAGATGAAGTAAACGAGATCATTAAGCGTTATGCTTTACAAGGTGCTTTAGTTGAACAAATTCAATACGCGTTTAGTAATGAATTAGTAAGTACAGATATTATTGGCAGCTCTTGTCCGAGTGTATTTGATAGTAATGCAACTATCGTTTCGCCTGATAAAAGAAGTATCGTATTGTACGTTTGGTATGATAATGAATATGGATATACCCGTCAGGTAATTCGTTTCAGTAAGCATATTAGCGAAGTAAGAAGACCGGTATATTACTAGCCTTTTGCTAAGCAATAGATTTAAAATAAAAGCCTCGTTTTAGTTACACTAATTCGAGGCTTTTTTATTAAAAAATAATTTCTAAAAATTAGTGTAAATAGTGGCTTTTTATGTTATGTTTGTAATTCTTAAATGAATATTGAAACAGCCATAAAACAAGCTCTTAGAGACATTCCCGATTTTCCTAAACCGGGAATACTGTTCAAAGATATTACACCAATATTTTACGATCAAAAATTGTGCACGCAAATTGTAGATGAATTTATTGCGCGTTTTGAAACAAAGCCGGATGCCATAGTTGGAATTGAAAGCCGCGGGTTTTTATTTGGATTTTTAGTTGCTAATAAATTAGATATTCCATTTGTATTAGTTCGTAAAGCGGGAAAATTACCTTACAAAACCGTTAGCATTGAGTATGATCTTGAATACGGGACATCAAAAATTGAAATGCATGAAGATGCTTTGCAAAAAGGTTGGAATGTGATCATACACGACGATCTTTTAGCAACAGGTGGTACGGCAGATGCAGCAGCAAATCTTGTTAAAAAATTAGGAGCTAACGTTTTAGGGTTTAACTTTGTAATAGGTTTAGACTTCCTTGGTGGAGAAAAAAAATTAATTAATCATTCAAAAAATATAACATGTCTAGTACACTTTTAGTAAACGAAGTTGGTATGAGTTTTCAAACTAACGAAAATCAAACAATGATAGCGGATATGATCCGCAAATTTGGTAAAGAACATATTTTACCAAAAATGATGGAGTGGGATGAGTCGCAAGAATTTCCTGTTGAAGTTTTTAAAAAACTTGGTGATTTAGGATTAATGGGAGTTTTGGTTCCAACAGAATATGGCGGATCGGGATTTAGTTATACAGAATATGTAACTGCAATTACTGAATTAGGAAGCATTTGTGGTTCGATCGCATTATCAATGGCTGCTCACAACAGTTTATGTACAGGGCATATTTTGCAATTTGGTAACGAAGAGCAAAAGAAAAAATATTTACCAAAATTAGCAACTGCAGAATGGATCGGCGCTTGGGGTTTAACCGAAGCTAATACAGGAAGTGATGCTATGCGTATGCAATGCGTTGCAAAACAAGATGGAGATTATTGGGTGCTAAATGGTACAAAAAACTGGATCACTCATGGCATCACAGGAAATGTTGCTGTAGTTTTAGCGCGTACAGGCGAATTATTAGACAGTCACGGTATTACTGCTTTTATTGTTGAACGCACTACGCCAGGATTTAGAGGCGGTAAAAAAGAAAATAAATTAGGAATGCGCGCCAGCGAAACTGCAGAATTAATTTTTGAAAATTGCCGTGTACACAAATCACAAGTGTTAGGAAATATTGGTGATGGTTTTGTGCAAGCGATGAAAGTGTTAGATGGTGGACGTATTAGTATTGCCGCATTAAGTTTAGGAATTGCAAAAGGCGCATTAAACGCAAGTATTAAATATGCAAAAGAGCGTCAGCAATTTGGTCAACCAATCGCTAATTTTCAAGGTATTTCATTTAAGTTAGCCGATATGGCAACTGAATATGAAGCTGCAGAATTATTAACCTTCAAGGCTGCCGACATGAAAAATAAACATTTAAAAATGACCAAAGAAGGTGCTATAGCTAAATATTATGCAAGTGAAGTTTGTGTGAAAGTGAGTACAGAAGCAGTTCAGATCTTTGGTGGATATGGTTATACAAAAGATTTTCCTGTTGAGAAATTTTATCGCGACAGTAAATTATGTACCATTGGTGAAGGAACAAGTGAAATTCAAAAACTTGTAATTGCCCGCGAATTACTAAAATAACTTAAAAAACCGCTTTCAAAGCGGTTTTTTTTTAATTTTAATATTATGAAACATTATTCAACTCATGCTATTGATCAGCTTACAAAGTACGCTTTAAAAGACACTGCAGCTTTTAATTGGCTCATCAATAATGGCTATAGAGAACTAGTTGCAACATTTGATGCGATACGTGACGATAAAAAATCTTTTAAATATTTAATGGATAATAAACATTTTGTATTAGCAGCTTTTGTTAATGCTATCTGGGATGATTCAAAAGCATTTCAATTATTAATGAAGGTGAAAGCTTTTCAATGGGCAGCTTGCGCTAACACAATTAATGGGGATGAAAAGGCTGAAGAGTTTTTGAAAAAATCAGGTAACGAACATTATGTTTTATTGGCGCATGCTATTCAAATGATGATACATGAAGATGGAGATAGAAATATCAGTCCGGTAGGTGTGATGAAAAATTTATTTAATTTCAAAAAAGCATTCGAATGAGAATAATCGATAGTATCCCACATCAAAGTATGACCATAAGTATTTTTCAAATGAACGATAAATACCAGGTTAAATTTGAAGCCGGACCAATGGAGCAAATTTTTAAATTTAATGTTGAAGAAGTAAGAGGGGTTGACAACTTAAAAAAAATGATGAGCGAAGACTTTATTGAAAAAACACGATTACGTTTTAATGAAATGTTTTTAGCAATGAAAGATATTTAATGAGGGCTCGTATTCTTATTTACTTTTTTTTCTTTTTTATTTCATCCAAGGGATTTAGTCAATATGATTCTCTTGCGATGGATAAGTTTATTGATAAATACATTGTTCTAGGCGATGAGTCAGTAATATATGCAAGAGTTTCAGATAGTATAGATAGAATTTCGAAAAGTGATCATAAAAAATATATTCTGCAAGTATATCATAAAGCCAAAACTGTTAATAATAAATTCATGGTTGGCAATGCTTATAATAGTTTAGCCTTATGGTACATGGGTGTGGCAATGTATTCCGATGCTTACACAAATTTAAACCATGCCATTAACACGTATAGATCAATAAATAGTGATAGAGGATTATTTAGCGCCTATTCAAATCTGGGACTGCTGTATTCTTATATGGGGCAGTATAAAAAGGCAATGATATATAACTTAAAAGCATTACAAATAGTTAATAGCAATGATAAGATAAGTTTCAGATATTCAAGAAGTACAAACATTTGTTTAAATATTGGCGCAATGCATGGTTACATGAACAACTTGCCTCTTGCACGTGATTATTTTTATAAGGCATTAAATTATTACAATCTAGATCCGGATAAAGACAGTATTACGCGCAGTTATATCCTTAACAATATTGCAGATACTTACTTGTATGAAAAGGATTATAAAACCGCCCAAAAGTATAATGATTTGGCTTTTGATATTAAATTAAAATACGGCACCGATCTCGATAAGGCAGATGCCTATCTCCATAAGGGAAGCATTCTGGAGGAATTGGGAAAAAATGAAGAAGCAAAGGAGTTATATTTAAGATCTTTATTTTTTCATGACACGCTTATGCCGAATGAACGATTAAGTGTATGTTATTCTGGATTAGCAAATATTTTTTCTAAACTAAAAGACTTTAAGAATGAAAATAAATACCTTAAACTAAACTATAAAACAAGGGTTTATATTGATAGCATTGGCCGGGTTTTAGAAATTAATAATAGCGAAATAAAAAATGAATTTAGACAAGTTGCAATAAATGATAGTATCCAAAATCAAATTCAGTTAAAGGTTCTCGATGTTAAAATAGAACAAAAAAAACGTGAATCTATATATGGTGTTATCGCCCTTGCCATTATGAGCGTTTTGGCTTTGCTTTTCTTTAAACGTTATCGATTAAGCCAAAAACAAAAAACTTTGATCGAAAATCAAAAACAAATAGTGGAGGAAAAAAACAGGGAAATTACAGATAGTATCAATTACGCCAAAAATTTGCAAGATGCTTTAATTCCTGATCCTTCAGAGCTTTCACTATTTTTCCCTGATGCTTTTGTACTCTATATGCCTAAAGATATTGTTGCAGGCGATTTTTATTGGTGGCACCGTTTTTCGAATACCAATAAAATACTAGTTGCTGTAGCTGATTGTACAGGACACGGTGTGCCTGGAGCAATGGTAAGTGTTGTTTGCATTAATGCTTTAAATAGAGCTGTTAACGAATTTAATTTATCAGAGCCGAATGAAATTTTAAATAAGGTTAACCAATTAGTTAACGAAACTTTTGGGAAGAATAATAAACAAGTTAATGACGGAATGGATATTTCATTAATGTTAATTGATAAAGATAAAGATCAAGTAAAGTGGTCAGGTGCAAATAACAAATTAATTTATTTTAATGGAGGTGAAATGTTTGTCCTAAATCCTGATAAACAACCAATAGGTAAAAATGAAAATCATACTCCTTTTACATTACAAACCCTTCCATTTGAAAAAGACTTTATGGTTTATTTAATTACAGATGGATTTTCAGATCAATTTGGTGGGGAAAGAAATAAAAAAATGGGATTTTCTCAATTTAAAAATCTTTTAAATACTAATTATTCTAGGCCTATGGATGAACAAAAAAGTAGATTCGAGGAATTTTTTATTAATTGGAAAAATAAAGGAGAACAAACGGATGATGTTACATTAATTGGGATAAAATTATAATTATATGATCATCTTTCATAACACACGCTGCTCAAAGAGCCGAGAGGCATTAGAATTATTAAAAGAAAACAATTGCGAAATTGAAATACGTGATTATTTGAACGTGCCTCCCAGGAAAAAAGAAATAAAAGAAATTCTTTCCATGCTTAATTGTAAGCCTATTGATATTGTTAGAAAGAACGAAACTCTTTTTATTGAAGAATATAAAGGAAAAAGTATTACTGATGCCAAATGGATAGAGATATTAAGCAAACATCCAATTTTAATTGAACGTCCAATTGTTATTGATGGCAATAAAACAGTAATTGGAAGACCTCCTCAATTAGTGATCGATCTAATTAGGAATAAAAAATAATTTTGGTTTAACTAAGCTAACAAAGTTTCTTTTACGATCACAAAAATTCCAACCGAAAGAGTAAACCAACCAAATGCGGGTTTTAGTTTTTGTCCTGAAATTTTATCAGATATTAAACTGCCTAATAATATCCCGCCAACGCAGGTTGCAGCAATGCTTAATAGAAACAACCAGTTAATTTCCTGAGCGCCAATATTTCCGGTAAATCCAACTAAGGAGTTAACGGCAATGATACAAAGTGAAGTGCCAATGGCTTTTTTAAATTTCAATCGTAAAAAGAAAATTAAAACGGGCACAATAATAAATCCACCTCCTGCGCCTACAAATCCTGTAATAAATCCAACAACAATACCGAGTAAAATAACAAACGGTGTACCCATCGGACTTTTTGCAAACTCATCCCATTTAACCTGACTTTTAGTGTTTGGTTTTCTTTTTTTGATCATGCTAATAGATGACGATAAAATAAGAATACCAAAGATCACCATTATTAAAACTTGTTTTGATACATCGAGACCTATGAGATGAATATCTGCAGGAATTGCAGGCATTACAAATTTACGCACGCAAAAAACGGTTATCATTGATGATAGTGCAAATTGCGCAAATGCTTCAGCGCTAATTTCGCCCTTTCTTAAATATGAAATGGCACCAATTAAAGAAGTTAAACCAACAATAAATAACGAATAGGTGGTTGCAGAATCAGCACTGAAAGACATAATGTATACCAGCACCGGAACACCAAGTATAGAGCCTCCACCACCAATTAATCCCATAATTAAGCCAATGATCAAAAAAGCTATAAAGCCTATAATTATCAATTGGCTTTAATTATATTTTCAATATTTAATTCTTTTAATTGCTCATCGCTTATTTCGCTAGGAGCATCTATCATCACATCTCTGCCTGAATTATTTTTTGGGAATGCAATAAAATCACGAATACTATCTGCACCGCCAAACATTGAGCATAATCTGTCAAAGCCTAAAGCTATTCCACCATGCGGAGGAGCGCCAAATTCAAAGGCATTCATTAAAAAGCCAAATTGTTTTTGAGCTTCTTCTTTTGTAAAACCTAAAACATCAAACATTTTTGCCTGAAGATCTTTGTTGTGAATACGAATACTTCCACCACCAATTTCAACACCATTAATAACTATGTCGTAAGCATTTGCTCTAACGGCCCCTGGATTGCTGTTTAATAATTCAATATCTTCTGGTTTTGGAGAAGTGAACGGATGATGCTTAGCATGCCATCTTCCTGCCAACGATGCTAATAAATTAGGATCGCCCTCGTTCCATTCTAATAATGGAAAATCAATTACCCACAAACATGAATAGGTGTTTTTATCACGTAATCCTAATCTAGTGCCCATTTCTAATCGTAATTCGCTGGCCGCTTTTCTTGTTTTTTCGTCAGCTCCTGCTAATACTAAAATAAGATCTCCTTTTTCGGCACCACAAACTGTTGCCCAATTTTTAAGATCTTCTTCGTTGTAAAATTTATCTACACTTGATTTTAAAGTTCCGTCTAAATTAACGCGAGCATAAACTAAGCCTGTAGCGCCAATTTGCGGACGCTTTACCCATTCTGTTAATTCATCCAATTGTTTACGTGTATATTCCGATGCACCTTTTGCACAAATAGCAATAACCGATTCTGCATCATCAAATACTTTAAAGTTTTTTCCCTTTGTAGCAGAATTAAGATCAATTAATTTCATTTCAAAACGCGTATCAGGTTTATCGTTACCATAATATTTCATGGCATCTGCATAACTCATACGCGGTATTTGAGCAATATCAAGTCCTTTAACTGTTTTAAATAAATGTTTTACTAAACCTTCAAAGGTTTGTAAAATATCTTCCTGACCAACAAAGCTCATTTCGCAATCTATTTGCGTGAATTCAGGTTGTCTGTCTGCACGTAAGTCTTCATCTCTAAAACATTTTACAATTTGATAATATCTATCAAACCCACTCACCATTAATAATTGTTTAAAGGTTTGTGGACTTTGAGGCAATGCATAAAATTGATTTGCATTCATGCGACTTGGCACCACAAAATCACGAGCACCTTCGGGAGTAGATTTAATTAAAACAGGCGTTTCTACTTCTAAAAATTGTTGTTTATCTAAATAGTTACGTGTTTCAATTGCAATGCGGTGGCGCAATTCCAAATTTTTTCTAACAACAGAACGGCGTAGATCTAAGTAGCGGTATTTCATACGTAATTCATCGCCGCCATCCGTTTCGTCTTCTATCGTAAACGGAGGTGTAATTGATCTATTTAAAATTTCAACGTTTTGAATTTTTATTTCAATGTCACCGGTAGGTAAATTTTTATTTTTGCTTTCACGTTCAATAACAAGGCCTGTTACTTTTAATACCGTTTCTCTCGAAAAACCTTCTTGATTTAAAGCATCACTGTTTTCGCTGTCTCCCGAAAAAATAAGTTGAGTTATTCCGTATCTGTCTCTTAGATCAATAAACGTTGCTCCTCCAAGCTTTCTGGTTTTTTGTACCCAGCCGCATAAAGTAACTGTTTTATTTACATCTGAGATCCTTAATTCTCCGCAAGTATTTGTTCGCAAATTAGTTTGTAACATGGTATTTAATTTAGTCTAAAATTAAGTGTTTTTGGTTAAAATTCAATTTCAGGATTTGTTTTTTTTAATTCTTCTTTTTGTTTGGCAATAAAGTCCTGAAGTTTCAGTTTTTCCTGAGTTCCGGCGGTCATTTCGCGATGATTTAAAGCTGAATTTATCTTGTATATCTGTTTGTTTGTAATTATTGTTTTTTCGTTAAAACAGCTAGTTGAAAATTTTTCCCAGATATAGTTTATAGCTAACTCGTTTGGGTGAGCAAGGTCTTCTTTATAAAAACGGTGGTCGCGCAGATCATCATTAACCAGTTCAAAAGCCGGAAAATAATAGCAGTTTTGGTTTGATTCAATAATTCGTGAATA
>JALHPG010000110.1 GCA_022842625.1 Bacteroidia bacterium
AGACTGCTCCACAAAGAAGGCCATTATGTTTGGGTAGAAGGTACTGTGATCAATTTATTGGATGATCCGGATGTAGGTGCTATTGTTTCAAATTTCAGAGATGTTACTGAAAAAAGAACAGCGGAAGAAAAATTAAAACGATCGGAAAGCACTCTGAAAGCTATATTTAATAGCACCACAGAGGCCTTTATTCTATTAGACGAAAATTACATTATTAAAACCTTTAATTCAAAAGCAAATGACCGTAACATTGTAGCAAAAGATATTGAAATTGGAACTAACATTCTCAACTACGCTGAAGAAAGCAAAAAGGATTATTTAAAAAATTATTTTGAAAAGGTTTTAAAAGGAGAAACTATTACTTACGAAACACTTGTCCCTAAAAAGGATGCTCATTCTCAAAAATGGGTACATGTTACATTAAGTCCGGTAAAAACAAACAATGTCATAAACGGTATATGCATTAAACGAAGTGATATTACAGATCGTAAAATTATTGAAGAAGAGTTAAAAACCAGTGAGGCTAGATTTAGATCCTTAATTGAAAACAGTACGGATATGCTTACGCTATTTAACGAGAATGGTATTATGACATATATTAGCCCGGCCGTTGAAAGGGAATTTGGCTACAGCACCATTAAAAATTTTTCGTATGATATAAAAGAAATTATTCATCCTGACGATATTGAAACAGCACAAAACGAATTAAAAAAATCTTTAAAAACCCCGGGTATTCCAATCGAGATCTCTTTAAAATACCTGAAAAAAGACGGGTCATTTGTATGGGTAGAAGGTTCGCTAACCAACATGCTGGGTGTGCATGGAGTAAATGCCATTGTTGCCAATTTTAAAAATGTTAATGAAAAAGTTTTAGCCGAAAAACAAAAAGCTTTTGAAAAAAGAGATAAAGAGGCTTTAATAAACACTACTGATGATTTAATTTGGAGTGTAAATAAAAATTTGAATTTAATTGCCGCAAATAGAGCGTTCATTAAATCTATTTTAATTACAACAGGAAAGATCATAAAACCCGGCGACAGATTGTTAGAAAATGAATTTTACACACATGGAACTATAAGCATTTGGCAGGATCTATACACAAAGGCATTAATCGGAACCCCTTTTAAAACAGAGCTTTTCAATTCAGCAACATTTAGTGAGCCGGAATCATGGTTAGAAATTAGCTTTAACCCTATTTTTAATCATAAAGAAATTATAGGTCTTGCTTGTTACTGCCGAAATATTACTGAGAATAAACTTTTACAAGAAAAACTCAAACAGAGTGAAGAGCAGTTTAGAGGCGCTTTTAACTATGCGGCAATTGGAATGGCATTGGTGGGTCTTACAGGCACTTGGCTAGAAGTAAATGATAGTTTTAGCAATATGATTGGCTACAGTAAAGAAGAACTTCTAGGATTAAATTTCCAATCACTTACCCATCCTGATGATCTGGAACAAGATCTTGTAATCCTTAAAAATTTGATCAACAGAAAGATCAAAACCCATCAAATGGAAAAAAGATATTTGCACAAAAACGGAAGTATTATTTGGGTTAATCTTGTAGTATCGATGGTGGTGGACCAAAACGATAAACCAATTCATATTATCGGACAAATTCAAGACATAACACAGAAAAAAATTACTGAAGACGCACTAAAAAAAAGCCATCAACTTTTACAAAAACTAACAGACCGCTTACCTGTTGTTGTATCCATATTTGAAATGACAAAAGACGGAACAATAACATTTCCGTTTATGAGTAAAGCCGTCACGCAAATTTATCCAAATACAAATATTGAATTATTAAAAACCGATGCTACACCCATCTTTGAAAAAGCCCACCCACTGGATAAAGGAAAATTAATAGCTGCTATTGAAGAGTCAAGACAAAATTTAAGCGATTGGGATTTAGAATTTAGAATTATAATTGATACTAAAGTTAAATGGATTAAAGGTTATTCTAAACCAGAAAAAAAAGAAAATGATGACGTTGTGTGGTATGGCTACATAGAGGATATAACCGATAGAAAACTAAACGAAGAAAGTATACGCGTAGCAAAAGAACGCTACGACATTGTTGCAAAAGCCACCAACGATGCTATTTATGATTGGGATCTTAAAACCGGAGAAGTAATAAGAACCGGTGACGGATTAAAAGTGATTTTCGGTTACAGTAATGAGGAAGTTAATAACAGTGCGGATTTTTGGGAATCAAGAATCCATCCGGAGGATCTAGAAAAGGCAAAAAAAATATTAAAATTCAACCTCTCCCAACATAACAATCATATCTGCAATCAAGAATATCGCTTTAAAAAAGCAGATGGCACGTATGCTTTTGTTTACGAAAAAGGCTACATTACCCGAGACGAAAACGGAACAGCTATTCGAATGATTGGCGCCACTAGAGATATAACAGAAAGAATAGAAACAGAAGTGTTGCTAAAAAAATTAAATGAAAACCTTGAAAAAAGAGCTAAAGAACTTGCCCTTTCTAATTCAGAACTTGAACAGTTTGCATACATAGCATCACATGATCTGCAAGAACCCTTAAGAATGGTAACCAGTTTTCTTAATCTTTTAGAAGCCAGGTATAAAGAACAATTAGATGATAAAGCAAAACAGTATATTCATTTTGCAACAGACGGTGCCGTGAGGATGCGCAAAATAATTTCAGATCTGCTGGAATACTCACAAGTAGGAAGGAAAACCGACGAAACAGAATTTATAAATATTAATGATTTATTATATGACGCTGTACAACTTAACCGCAAATTAATTGAAGAAAAAAATGGCTTAATTGAATGTGGAACTTTGCCAACTATAAAAGGAAATAAATCTACGCTTCAACAGGTTTTTCAAAACTTAATAGGTAATGCCTTAAAATATCAAAAAAACAATGCTAGGCCAATTATTAAAATAAATGTAGTTGAAACTAAAACCCATTGGCAATTTTCTTTTGCCGATAACGGCATTGGTATTGATGAAAGGTTCTTTGATAAAATATTCATTGTTTTTCAACGTCTGCATAATAAGAACGAATATTCCGGGACCGGGCTTGGTTTGGCGATTTGTAAAAAAATAATTGAAAACCATAATGGCAAAATATGGGTAGAATCGGATTTAGATCATGGCAGTACATTTTATTTCACTATTCCAAAATAATTTATTAGTAACTATTTTTAACTCATTTACTTGTAAAAACTATGCATATTTTAATAATAGAAGATAATGAAGGCGATTTACTTTTAATTACTGAGGCATTAAAAGAAAACAAAAAAAACAATACAATTACAATTTTAAAAGATGGATTAGAGGCTATTAATTTTTTAGAAAATGCCGAGAAATGTAGTGGAACAAATTCGCCGGATCTAATTCTGTTAGATATAAATCTTCCAAAAATGAATGGCCAGGAAGTTTTAACAACAATAAAATCAAACGATAATTTAAAAGGCATACCTGTTATTATTTTCACAATCTCGTCATCCGAACGGGATATTTTCGAATCCTATAACAACCATGCTAATTGTTATATTACAAAACCTGTTGATGTTTTCGATTTTGTAAAAGTTATTTCATCTATTGAAAACTTTTGGGCCTCAATAATTCAATTACCTTTAAATTTAAACAAATAAAATGCCGATAGCTTCAGAAAACATTTCTATACTAATAATTGAAGATAATCCTGGGGATTTTGTCTTAATTGAAACTTATTTAACTGAGAATAGCAAAAACGCCAACATAATTCGGGCAAAAAATTTCCAGCAAAGTAAAGAATTCTTAACCTTAAACACTCCCTTTGATGTTATTTTCCTTGATTTATCATTGCCGGACGCGAGCGGAAAACAATTGGTTGATGATATCGTTAAACTCGCGAGAAACACTCCTGTAATAGCACTTACAGGCTACCCCGATAAAGATTTCAGCGTAAAAACATTATCATTAGGCGTATCAGATTATTTATTAAAAGACGAATTAAACGCCTCGCTTTTACACAAAAGCATAATTTACAACATCGAAAGGAAACGTATCAATAATAACCTTGAAGAATCTGAAAAAAAATATCGTAGTCTTTTCCAATTAAGTCCAATACCAATGTGGGTAATTGACCCGGAAACATTGAATATTTTAAACGCTAACTATTCTGCAGAGCAAAATTACGGGTATACCATAGAAGAGTTTACATCTATGAATTTAACCGATATAAAAGCAATAGACAAACTTACCGAATTAGAAAGATTAATTTTAAAAAATAAAACTGAAAATAATCTATCGAATGAGATCACCACGCACATCAAAAAAAATGGTGATCTAATTCATGTAGAATTACAAAGTAACAGCATTGGATTCAACCAAAAAAACGCGTGGTTAGTTTTGGCAATTGATATAACAGATAAAATAAAAGCACAACAGGCATTAATTGTAAGTGAATATTATTTTAAAGCATTAGTGCAGGATGGAGCCGATCTGATAACTATTTTAGATATTAATGGTAATTACAAATATGTGAGTCCTTCATCGAAATCAATTTTTGGTATAGACGGAAATTTATTAATTGGAAAAAACGTATTTGATTCCATTCATCAGGATGATAAAGAAAGGGTAATAAAACAATTTCATTCTTTAGGCGAAAACAAACGGATTCAAGTGCCGCCATTTCGTTTTAAAACCTATAATAAAAAATGGATATGGCTAGAAACTAACGCTACCAATATGTTAGACGACCCTGCAATTAATGGAATAGTTTCTAACTCGAGAGATATTACAATAAATGTAAACTATAATTTAAAACTAAAAGAAACAATTGAACGCTATGAAGCCTTGACAAAAGCTACAAGCGATGCAATTTGGGATCATGATTTTGAAATAGGAAGAACATACATTGCGGGTGAAGGTTACAAAAATTTATTTGGATACAATTTGTCTAATCAGTTCAGCGAAAACCAATTTTGGGAATCTAATATTCATCCTGAGGAGAGACTATCTGTTACTACCGCCCTTAAAACAGCCTTAAATGACCCCGACATCGTTCAGTCAGAGTTGGAATACAGATTTTTAAAAGCCGATGGAACCTATGCATATGTATTAGACAAATTTTTTATTATTCGTAATAACGGAAAAGCCATGCGAATGCTTGGTGCCAAACAAGACATTACTCAACGAAAAAAAGAAGAGCATCATTTAAAATTATTAGAATCTGTTATAACAAATACTACCGATGCGGTTATGATCACAGAAGCTGATGTTATTAATGAACCCGGTCCAAAAATAACCTTTGTTAATGAAGCATTTGTGAAAATGAGTGGATATCTAAAAGAAGAATTAATTGGCAAAACACCACGCGTATTGCAAGGACCTAAAACCAGCAGGGTTGAACTAAATAAAATAAGAACAGCTCTTGAAAAACAAAGTACTTGCGAAACAGAAATCATAAATTATAATAAAAAAGGTCAGGAATATTGGGTTGAATTGGCAATTGCGCCGGTTACGAATCATTCAGGGAAAATTTCTCATTTTATTGCTATTGAAAAAGATATTACAAATAGAAAGAACTTAGAACAAGAAAGAGAAAAACTAATTACCGAGTTAACTCAAAATAATAAGGATCTCCGACAGTTCTCATACATTACCTCTCACAATTTACGTGGTCCTATTGCAAATTTACTGGGCCTTTCGAGTTTAATTGAAGGTTATAAAATTGAAGATGAAACATTAAAGGAAATATTGAACGGCATTAAAAAAGCAACTTTAATGTTTGACGATACACTTAAAGACCTTACAAATGTTTTGAACATAAAAGACCAACCATCTATCCCAAAAGAAAAAATAGTGATTGAAACAATTGTAGAAAAGGCTATTTCGCAAAATAAAATTTTATTTGAAAAAATTGAGATAGATCTTAATTATAATTTCATCAATGCTCCTGTAGTGAATTTTAACAAGGCTTATTTTGAAAGCATCATTTTTAATTTATTATCTAATTCAATCAAATACCGATCTCCTGCACGACCATTAAAAATAAACCTTACATCCGAAAACACGGAAGATGCAGTTGTTTTAAAATTTAATGATAACGGACTTGGAATTGATGTTGATTTATATAAAGACAGGTTATTTAGATTATATCAAAGATTTCATGATCACGCCGACGGAAAAGGGTTAGGTTTATTTTTGATCAAATCTCAAGTTGAAGCGTTAGGAGGAAGTATTGACATTGAAAGTGAAGTTGGCACCGGAACAACCTTCATTTTAAAATTTAAAAAATAAAAAGTGAAATTGATTTTTTAGATCCTGAAATTAATAGTTTTTATTGATAGAAGAAACCGATCCATTCAAAATATCAAAGATCTCATCCTTAATAACAGGCTTTGTTAAAACATCATTAAAACCCTGCTCGATCAAATATTCAATATTGTCTGCATAGGCAGTAACTGCATATATTTTTAGATCCCTGGTTTTTTCATTTTCTCTCATTTTTTTCATCACAACAACCCCGTCCATATTAGGATCACCAAGATTTATATCGGTTAAAATAACGTCAAAAACAAACTCCTCTGCCGCATACAATGCGTCTGGTCCGTTAGAAACAATATATAAATTAAAGTATTTTTCCAACAATACTTTTAACACTAAAATATCCAAATGATTATCCTCTACAATAAGGATAGATGGTTTATTACTGCTAGCTTGAATCATGATTTCTTTTTTTAAATGGATATATAATGTTGTCTTTTTTTTTTACGATTCGCAATTCTATTTTCTACTAATTCTTTTATTATAAATTCGATCTCTCCTTAAATATGATCTTGAAGTGTTGTACTATTAAGCAGAAATCAATCCATTAAAATGATCCGGCAACATGAGCTCGATAATCATCAATAGGATAAAATCTATTTTTACTCTCATCAAATCGTATCAAGCCAATTGGCAAATCAAAACTATCCCTGTCTATAGAATTTACACTTGTTTTATGGTATAATTCGGTTTGAAAATTAAATTCATAAGGCACTCCTGTTTCCTTTTTAAATTCTGTATCAACACTTATAAGTAGCGTAATAAAATTTTCTTTAGTGATACGTACCGTATACCACAAATTTTTATTTAAAGTAAATTCGAAAGGTTTGTTGACTGCTACGTTTTTAGTTTCAACTATGTCATTATCCAAAAGCAATTCAACTTTATAAGTACCTTTTCCACCCTTAGGAGATTTAAGAATTAAACCATTTATCGTTAAACAAGCTAATGATGCCGGCTTGCTTTCAACAGATGGTTTACTCTCGGCGAGTGTCGCTTCAGGTGCAACTTCATTGCTTTCTATAGGATAAAATCGGTCATTTATTTCATCATACTTTAAAATTCTGGTATCGGGCACATCATAATTATTATTTAAAGTATTTGAAGACAGAGCCGTTAACAACTCAGTTTCAAAAAGAAATTCATAAAGTGTGAAGTTGTTTTCAGGTAACCGAGTATCTATACTAATTAAAAATGGAACAAAACCGTTTTTTGTAACGCATAATTTGTAGGATGAATTTTTTTCTAATCCAAATTCAAATGGTTTATTTACCGATACCGAAGTTGAATCAATAACTACATTTTCTTTTAGCAATTTTACTTTATATGAACCCCGTTCTTCTTTTGCAGATTTAAGGATTAAACCGTTAATTTTTAAACAAACTGCAGAATTTGCTTTAAAAGCATTTGCAATTGAGAAATTTAAGAAAAATAAAGCGCTGAATAATGTTACTGTTTTAGTTAGTGAAGTTTTCATGACACATTTTTTTAAAATTTGAATTGTTTTACTTAGTGTAAAGTTGACTATTATTAAAAAAAATAAATATCATATTTATTCAATAACACCACATTTGTAAGATTTGCTGAAATTTTGTAAATCGGTTTTTTATAGTTTTATTAATTTAAAAGACAATTCTTTTTTATCATCAATAGTTATGATATAATAGCCAGGAGTTAATTTTTCAATATTTAAGGTGTTTTTATTCTCTAATAAATGGCCTGATAGCACTGTTCTGCCCAATTGATCTATTATAGAATAGGTTGACCTTAAAAATTCCTCATTTATTACAATAGAAACCCGGTCGTTTGCGGGATTTGGATACAACAATAACCTACTTTCCTTTATTATTTCGGTTATACCCGTTGGAAACAATACATTTAAAACTGACGTATTGGTGGTATCAGAGCAAGCACCTGTTTCAATTAAACAACGGTATTGTTGTCCCGCATTGGCAAATGATACAAAATTTACTTTCAATGTATCATTGTTTACCCCGCTTATTGTATTAGAACTAATAACATTTTGCCAAATCGAATTGTTTTTTACTTGCCAGGTATAAGTTGCAAAAGAAGACGAACAATTTGCAATAAATTTTGCTGTATTACCAATTAACACTGTGTTAGTAACAGCAGGAGAAACAATATTTGGACAAACCAAAGTATTTAATCTCCATGAATCATTCCACATATTTCCTGCAACTACCCATAAGGAGTGGTTATGATTAAAAACACTGCTGGCGTGACGTGTAGGCCAAGGTGTATTTTTTAATTCATGCCAAATCATGCCATCCTGACTATACCAAACATCTTTTCTATTTCCAACACCATCATATCCGCCTATAACCCACATCGCATTATCGTAGGTAATTACTTCCTGATATTGTCTAGCACGCCATGGCGCCTGTTGCGTAACCAAAGTCCAGCTAATACCATCAGTGCTATTCCAAACATCATTATAATAATTTCGGTTTCCATTATAAGTTCCACCTCCGAGGATCCACATTTTATTATTAAAAACACAAACTGAATTCACTTGCCCACGTGCACTCCATGGCGCCGAACTTGTTACCAAATTCCAGGTAATGCCATCCGTGCTATTCCAAACATCATTATAAACAGTATCTATAGTATTTCCCCAACCAACAATTTTCTGACCACCCATTACCCACATTTTACCATTAAAAACGCAAGTCATGTGTGTCATGCGATCACCCCATGGCACCGAATCACAAACTTTTGTCCAGTTTACACCATCGTTAGTATTCCAAATATCTTTTTGAAAATGCCCTTGTAGTTGATCACCACCAATAACCCACATTTTATCGTTATAAATAAGGTTACCAAAAGTATGACGGCCTTCCCAATTCGCCGTATCAAGCATTGTCCAAGTACTTCCATTCGTTGATTCCCACACTTCGTTTGTTGTAGCATGAGGATAAGCTATCGAGTCAGTTGGATTCCATCCTCCCATCAAGTACATTTTATTTTGAAAGGTATAAGCTCCGGATCCATCTCTAATAGAAAATGAATTACTATCATTTACCAATTGCCATTGATATTTGCTTAATAAAAACTTTTCGCTTAATGCAAATTTTAACGGATTATTGATGTCTGTTAATTTTATACGACACTCTGCACCAGGCATATTTGGGGCAATCCAGGAATAATTCATCGAATCAATGCTAACATTATTAGCTATCATTAGCCAGGTTGCTCCATTGTCAAAAGTATATTGAACTTTTACGGTATTGTAGCCAATTGCTTTTGCCCATTTTATACTAACAGTATCATTTGCAAAATAAGAATCGGTAATTTTTGGAGAAGTAATGTAAGGGGTAGAATTTGATTTAAAGACAAGATTATGGATCTCGGTAGTTGTAAGGTCTCTGTCGTAAATAATAAGATCATCCATATCTCCATAAAAAGGGTAAAGTATGCCACTTATAGTTATTGAATTATTCATTCCAATAACTGGTGCATAATAAGTTGTGTTTGGTGATTGAATGCCATCAACATAAAGCTTAATCAAACTATCGTTTCTGGTAATTAAAATATTATGCCATTCGTTATTAGTGAAGTTGCCAGCAAGGCCAGTAGCTATATTGTTAGCCCCCGCGCTATTCCAAAAATTATTATTCCCTAAAATATTATCATTAAATATCATATTAAAATTTGCCAGATAAAGCCCCGAATCATTCATGTTAAATACGTCCATGCGAGAACTGTAATTTGATCTAAGCCAAAAAGAAATAGTGAAATTACTATCCAATGGCGTATAAAAGGAAGAAGGAATGGTAATAAGATCTGTATTTTGAGCAAAATGACATGCACGATTTGGGTTACCTTCTCTATCTTTGACGAAAGTAACGCCACTTAAAATGGCATTATTATTATATCCGGATAGATCATTTCCTGTGCCATTAAATGGCCAATAGCCCACTAATGAATTTGGCGACAAATAACTTGGTATTTGTGAAAACCCATTAATTACTGATATTAAACTAAAAATTAAAGCTAACATCTTTGTGGTATTTTTTAATTTACAAGGCTGGTATTCGTTAAATGTTTTCATCTTAAATATTTTCTTCAAAGAAAGCACCTATTAAAAAAAACACCCACCGTGTTAACAGATCTATATTACTTATGTAAGTTTTATTACAAATTTGTTTAACTTTACTTATTACCAGATAAATTTTTAAACGATTACTATGCTTAAGCTAAAACAGATTATAGCCCAATTGCCAAAGAGTGATTTTGAGAAAATTACAGATTCATTTAAAAGAACAAAAGCAGATAATTACCATCTACTGCTTATATCATATAGAGAAGATAAGTTACCTGACGCTGAAATAATTAGCCTTCTCAATATTAGTTCAAACTCATTTTACGTTTTAAAATCGAGATTATTTAATAAAATACAGGAGCAGCTCTCTGAAAATGTTTTCACTACTCAAGAACAATTAATAAAGCAATTACTGCAAGTGCCGGAAGTCTGTTTTACTATGCCGCGCGAAACCGCCACAGCATTTTTAACTAAACTAGAAAAAGAGTTACTAAGATTCGACCTGCATAATGACCTGCTAGTTGTATATAGTGCCTTAAAAAAACTGCATATACATTCTGAAAAATACTTTTATTTCTCACAACAATATAACAAGCACACTGCACTAGGATTGTCGTTAGAAAAAGCTGAGGAGATATTAGGGAATTTTAACCGAATACTTGGTCAATATAGTTTTTCTAAAAATCAACAACACTTAGATACTTTAAATTTTTTAAAAAACGAACTTAATAATCTGTATTCTTTAAATCGATCACAACAAATAGAAATAATAAAATATTTTGTTGAATTGCAGCTTAATATTTTTTGTATAGAAAATAAAGAAGCTGGGCTTACAACTAATGAAACTATACAAAGTGCTAAAAAAGCATTTTTAGAATTACCAGAAACATCCCCTCATAAAAAATGGGAAATTGTTTTAGACTATTTAACGTTTGAATATTATGTGTCGATCGAAGAATACAAAACCGCTGAGCGCTTTTATGAAAAAATTAATAATAGTATTTCTACACTACTTTTATATAATAATATTTGCCTTACATCAAATTTTTTATCCTCAAAAATAAAATTTTGCTGCGAACTTAACTTAACTGAAACTCTTCCGAAAAACCCAAAAGAAACCGAGCTGTATTTTGACAATCAAAATACTCATGCTTTGGTTTTGATAGGCATATACAATTCAATGCTTTATTATAAACAAAAAAAATATAAAGAGGCTGTAACAACTTTAAATAATATTTTAAATACGGTTAGTTTTAAAGATTTTTTTCATGAAAGCATCACTATTAAATTAACGCTAGCATTTTTTTACTTGATTCAAAAAGAGTTTGATCTGGTAGACATCACTTTAAAAAGTGTTTCAAGAAAAATTAAGTCAGAACAGTTAGAGAAATATTATCACATATTACACCTGATAAAAATATTTGAAAGCGAGATGAATAATTCTGATAAAACGAAAGCAGCAGCAAAAAACAGAGATTTGTTTACCCTTTTTACCGCAAACAATAAAAAGAATAATGAAGTTTTAGCTCATTTAATACCAGATCTAAAAACTAAATACTATAGTTGATCAAGCATTTCTTTAGTTAAAGGCTTGTTTAAAAATGTAATATCTAAACCCATATTTTTTGCCTTTATTCTATCGTCAGGATTTATAGAGGAAGTGAGAATAACTAATTTTAAAGCCGTCAATTTTTCGGGCAATATAATTTTTAAATTTTCAATGAATTGAAAGCCATCCATCATTGGCATGTTAAGATCCACGAAAATTATTTCAGGAAAAATATTTAACTTTTCGGTGCTTGAGATTGATAAATTATTTAAAAATTCTAAAGCACTTTTGCTACCCGTATTTACATAAACCTTGGTGGCAAAAAAATTAGCTTCAATTATCTTCTGATTAATAAAATTATCTAATTCATTATCATCAAGCAGCATGGCGTATTTATATCTGTAGCTTGGTTCTTTTCTTTTCATAATATTTAGTATTAAACATTGTATAAATAAATATATAAATAATAAATAACTTTT
>JALHPG010000111.1 GCA_022842625.1 Bacteroidia bacterium
GTCTTTTACTCCTGTATCAAAATAATCTATTATAAATTGAAAGTTGAAGAGTGAGTCTGTTTTTGATTTAATTAGCTTGGCAGTAGAGTTTCTTAAAGTAATTTTTTCAATGTCAACTTTTTGATTTTCATAGTCTAATGTTTTAATGGCAACTAACAGATCTCCTTTAAAAATTGTATCGTTGTTTTTATCACTAATAAAAACACCTTCTAAATTCGCATTTTTGAAAAATTCGAGGCTAACGGTTTTTATGCTTACTTTATTATTTAATTCTTGACTTAAATACGTACTTGCTTTTTGACCCAGCCAAGTTTGAAAGGTGAATGATTGAACCGCAAAGTAAAGGCTAACTCCCAATAAAATTATTAGAAGGGTGAGTACACCAAGTGTTTTAAAAAATATTCTTGTAACTTTGAGCAAATTGTGGCTTTGCTATAAAGATAAGCCAAAATTTGTTTTACAAATCTAAAAAAATGCAAAATTTAAACACCTATGTATTAGCTATAGAAAGCAGTTGCGACGATACTTCTTGCGCTATATTATGCAATAATACGGTGCTTTCTAATATTACCGCAAATCAAAAAATTCACGAAAAATATGGTGGGGTTGTTCCTGAATTAGCAAGTCGTGATCATCAAAAGAATATTGTACCTGTTTTGCAGGAAGCGCTTAAAGTTGCAAATATTACATTAGAGCAATTAAATGCTGTTGCAGTTACTGTTGGTCCCGGGCTTATGGGGAGTTTATTGGTGGGTTTGTCTTTTGCAAAATCATTAGCTTTGGCCTTAAATATCCCTTTGGTTGGCGTAAATCATATGCAAGGCCATATTTTAGCCCATTTTATTATAGATGATAAAGATCATGAATGCCCTCAATTTCCATTTTTGTGTTTAACGGTTAGTGGCGGTCACACGCAATTGGTGAAGATCACCGATCATTTATGTTTTGAAATATTAGGATCAACGATCGATGATGCCGTTGGTGAAGCGTTTGATAAAGCCGCTAAAATATTGGGTTTGCCTTATCCTGGCGGACCATTAATTGATAAATACGCAAAAGAGGGAGATAGATCTAAATTTAAATTTTCTACATCACATGTTCCGGGTTACAACTATAGTTTTAGTGGTATAAAAACTTCTTTTTTATATTTTGTACAAAACAACGTTCAAAAAAATCCGGATTTTGTGAAAGAAAATTTAAATGATATTTGTGCTTCGTATCAACATCATTTGATAGAAGTACTTTTAAAGAACACTAAAAATTTAATAAAAGAAACGGGTATTAAACATTTGGCAATAGCCGGCGGTGTTTCTGCTAACAGCGAATTAAGAAAGCAAGTAAAAGCTTTGGAAACAGAATTGAATATAAAAACCTTTATTCCCAAATTTGAGTATTGTACTGATAATGCCGCTATGATTGGAATAACGGGTTATTATAAATTTTTAAAAAAGGAATTTTCAGGATTGGATATAATTCCTCAAACAAGAATGAGTTTGTGATTTTTTTTGTAAAAATTAATGCGGAGCTTTTTTTCAGCTCCGCATTTTTATTTAATTTTTTCCGTTAAAACCAACCGAGATGCCTGCTCTGGAGCCATGTTTACTTGGAATATAAAATACGTTTACCGGAATGTTTAATTTGCCCGATTTAAATGTTCGTCCAACCGCAAAAACAAACCCTGTATTTAACGCATAATCTCCACGGCTATCCATACGCTGTTTTATCTCATAGGGATTTGTTGTGTTGATGTTTTTTGGATCTTTGGTCCAGGTGCTTTCTAATTGCCATTGCTCGTTTTGATCATAATAACCATTAGATGTTGTTATTAAATTCATGGTTGGCCCAAGTGCAAATTCCCATCCGTGCACATTACTTCTTAAGCCGTGTAAAATGGTTAAGCTAGGTATAAAATATCCTTGGTCTACTCCGGTTATCATTGGAATAAATTCAAATAAGGCCTGTAAATTTCCTTCATTTAAATATTGTTTTTCAAACTGATATCCAAATTGAAACATAACTGGCACTGCATCAAAACCACCACTCGATTTACTTTCCATTAATCGGTTTTGTGCTTCGCCCATAAATACCACGCTTCCTAATCTGGGACCATCTAATCTTAATCGATCTTTATTAGGATTGTTTATGGCATTATCAAACTCAAAAGGCTCTGTCAGTTTTGCGACTAAATTTTTGTCATTTGAACGATTAAACATTTCTCTAACAGAAACATGTATAATACCTTGGATCTCTTCTTGCAGATTTAAAAACTCTTTTACAAACGTTTTTTCAATACTTTTTGATCTTACATCAATTAACCTTAAGGTTACTATAATTGTTTTACCAAAACGTTCAACACTGCCGCTTAGCATTTTTTCAGAACCTATGGTTTCTCCAATTTCAACCAAACAAAGTTTCCCGAAGCAATTATTTACAAATTGTTTATTTCGTTCGGCCATGTAAGCACTATTGTATTTGTCAACTAACTCAAGAGTATCTTTTTTATCAAATAAATTATTTGAGTTGCCGCTTACGCGAATAACTTTGTAGCGATTTTTTATTTTACTTGTGTCGGCATACGAAACAGACGAGAAACGATTTTTTTCGAGGATATAATTTATATCGTATTTATCAGTTACCGCAAAAGTATCCAGTTTTTCTAACTCTGTTCTAACCAAACTGCCCATTGCAGAAGTGCTAATGTTTAAACCTTGCACATCAATATTTAATATAGTTAAACTTTGTTTTTTATTTGATGTTTGTGATAAACCTTTTATTGATATTAAGAACAAACATACTGCTGCTATTTTTTGAATTGTTTTTTTCATTTTATGTTGTTTTAAATTACTTCGTCAAAAGTATATCGGTTTAAACACTTGAAATAATTGTTGTTCGCAGCTAAAATCTAGTTTTTTGCGATTATTACTTTTTATTGATCATTTTCGACCTTTAACTTTATAATTATTATTATTTAATACTTACTACTTATGATTTTGCGGTTTTTACTAATTATTGGTAGATTTATGCATTAAATTTTAACAAGTTTTAATACTTTATTATGGAACAATTAATAGAATGTGTACCCAATTTTAGTGAAGGGGTTGATATGAACATTATCAAACAAATTACAGATGTAATTGAAAGTGTTGATGGTGTTAAATTATTAAATGTAGATCCGGGTAAAGCAACCAACAGAACCGTTGTAACATTTGTTGGAAATCCTAAAAGTGTTATTGACGCTGCTTTTCTTGCTATAAAAAAAGCTGGCGAATTAATTGATATGAGTAAGCACAAAGGTGAGCACCCGCGAATGGGTGCTACCGATGTTTGTCCCTTAATTCCAATAAGTAATATTAGTATGCAGGAAACTGCAAAATATGCACAGGAATTAGGCAAAAGAGTAGGTGAGGAATTAAAAATTCCTGTTTATTTATATGAGGAAGCGCAATCCAATAAAAACAGAAGCAATCTTTCTGTAATTAGAAATGGTGAGTACGAAGGTTTTTTCAAGAAAATTAAATTACCTGAGTGGAAACCTGATTTTGGTCCCGCAGAGTATGATGCCTTGCGTGGTGCAACTGTAATTGGTGCCAGAGATTTTTTAGTGGCCTATAATATTAATTTAAATACAACATCAACACGCAGAGCCAACTCAATTGCATTTGATGTGAGAGAAGCAGGACGCGTTGTAAGAGAAGGTAATTCGCTAACCGGTAAAATTGTTTTAAATGCAGATGGTAGTCCGAAATCAATTCCGGGAACTCTAAAATCGGTAAAAGCAATTGGCTGGTATATTGAAGAATATGGTGTTTGTCAGATCTCGATGAACTTAACCAATATTAATGTTACACCTGTGCACATTGCTTTTGATGAAGTGTGCAAAAAAGCTACCGAAAGAGGAATTAGAGTTACAGGTTCTGAGTTAGTGGGCTTGATCCCTTTAAAATCGTTATTAGATGCAGGAGTTTATTTTCTTAAAAAACAACAACGTTCGGTTGGAGTGAGCGAAAGTGAATTAATTAAGATCGCGGTAAAATCAATGGGTTTAGATGAGTTAGCGCCATTTAAACCGGAAGAAAGAATTATAGAATATTTATTAAAAGATAAAGCAGATTCAAAATTAATACGAATGGATCTTGCTGCTTTTGCTGATGAAACGGCAAGTGAAAGTCCTGCTCCCGGTGGTGGATCTATTTCTGCTTATGTTGGTAGTTTAGGGATCTCCTTAGCAACCATGGTAGCTAATTTAAGTTCACATAAAAAAGGTTGGGATGACAGATGGGAGGAGTTTAGCACTTGGGCAGAAAAGGGACAAAAAATTAAGAACGAATTATTACGTTTGGTAGATGCGGATACAGCTGCATTTAATAAAATAATGACGGCATTTTCTTTACCAAAATCTACCGACGAAGAAAAAAAATTAAGAACAGATGCTATTCAAAGCGCAACAAAATTTGCTATTGAAGTTCCGTTTAAGGTCATGCAATTAAGTTACGATAGTTTAGAAGTAATAAAAGCCATGGCCGAGATCGGAAATCCAAATTCGGTGAGTGATGCCGGTGTTGGCGCTTTATGCGCACGCAGTGCTGTAATGGGAGCTTTTATGAATGTTAGAATTAATGCAAGTGGTTATAATGATAAAACATTTGTAAATGATATTCTTGCAAAAGGAAAAGAAATAGAACAAAAAACAATAGCAACCGAAGCTGCTATTTTAAAAATTGTTGACGAGAAAATAGGAGTGTAAGGGATGAATGACGAAAGATAAAGGATCAAAGACTGAAGTTTGAACCTTGATTCTATCTTTAATCATAAATCATTTATCTTTAATCATTATAAAACGTTATTCGCTTGTTCTTTAATTTTTTCTAATTCATCTTTCATTAACACTACTAATTTCTGCATTTGCGCATCGTTGGCTTTAGAACCAATGGTGTTTATTTCACGACCAATTTCCTGACTGATAAAATTTAGTTTTCTTCCGGGAGAAGCTTCGTTACAAGTGTCAATAAAATAATCTAAATGTGTTTTTAAGCGAACTTTTTCTTCGTTAATATCTAATTTTTCAACGTAATAAATTAACTCTTGCTCAAAACGGTTTTCGTCAATTTTACCTTTGCCAATTACATCTTCAATATTATTTCTAATCCTATCTTTAATAGAATTGATACGGATCATATCCAATGTTTTAATCTCTTCTAAACATGTACCAATTTTATTTAAACGTTCTTCAAAATCTTTTTTTAACGAAAGCCCTTCCATATCTCTGAAGTTGTTTAATTGAACAATAGCCTCGTTAACGCATTGTTTAATTTGTTTCCATTCGTTCTCATCGGTTTCTTTACGTTCGCTTTTTAATACATCCGGAAACTTTAAGATCTGCGTTAAAGCCTCGCCAATTGGTTCGTTTAGCTCTATGGCTAAATTCTTTAATTGATCATGGTATGCTTTAGCTAATTCAATATTTATCTCAACAGGCGTTTCTGCTTTTTTGGATTCAATAAAAATAGTAAGGTCAATTTTTCCGCGTTCTAATTGCTTAGAAATATCGTTTCTTAATTCTAATTCATAGCTTCTTAAGCCGGATGATAGGCGCAAACTAATATCAGCACCTTTACTGTTTAAAGAGCGAATCTCTACATTAATGGTTTTATCTTCTAATTCTAAAGTGGCTTTACCAAAGCCGGTCATTGATCTAATCATAATTTAATTTTTTGGTTTTTTTGTTCACCAGATAAAGTCCGCAAATTATTAAAATTCCCGAAATTATTTTTATGGTCGTTAATTTATCTTCCCCCATAAAGATAGCGAAAATAGAGGCTAAGAATGGCTGTAAATAAATGTACATACTAACTGTTGAAGGGCTTAGCGATTGCAGACCATAAATATTTAATAAATACGCAAAAAAGGTAGTGGCAATCACCACAAAACAAGTTGCAAAAATCGCATGTGGCGTAAATAATTGCCAGTTTGTGTGCAGCATGTCATTTAAGCCAATAGGCATAATGTAAATGCTTCCAAATAAAAACATCCAGCGCATGGCTGTTACTGCATTGTATTTTTGCATGATAGGTTTTACCATTACCACAAAAATGGCCCAAGAAGCTGAGTTTACAAGGGTCATTAGATCGCCCATCATAGTTTCGCTGCCAAAATCAAAATTCCCTTTAAAAAACAAAAGCATTAAAGCACCCACAATGGCTAATGTTAGACCACTCACTTTTAAAATAGTGATGCGTTCTTTTAAAATTATTAAAGTAAAAATAAAAACGATGATGGGGTTGGATACCATGATAATGGCTGAGTTGATGGGATGCGTTAAGCTTAAGCCCCAAATAAAAAATACCTGGTTAATAACAACACCAAATAATGCAAGCCAAAGCATTTTTATCATATCTGCTTTTTCTACTTTTTGTGTTTTTACAAAAAGAGATAATATCCAAAATAAAATGCAGGCACCGGTTATTCTTAAAAACACTAAAGCTAATGGACCAATAAAATTTGGCATTAATCCTTTTGCAATAGAATAATTAAGCGCATACACAACCTGTCCGGCAAACAAAGCAATATGTCCTTTTAAGGCGTTATTCAAATCGCTGCAAATATACCAAGAGTTAAGCGATAAATGTTGGGGATATTTTTTAAATAAAGCCTTATTTTTGTTTAAAATGTTAGAGTATACGGATCAAATAGGGAATGTAATTAAATTGGCTAAAAAGCCGGTACGGATTGTTTCTATTGTACCGTCTCAATCAGAGTTTTTATGGGATCTTGGCTTGCGAGATGAATTGGTGGGGATTACTAAGTTCTGTATTCATCCAAATGAAATGTACCGAGGTGTTGAACGAGTTGGGGGGACCAAGAAATTAGATATTGAAAAAATACGCGCATTAAAACCTGATCTTATTATTGGAAATAAAGAGGAGAATGAGCGCCCGGATATTGAATTGCTGCAAAAGGAATTTAATGTTTGGATGAGTGATATTTACACTTTTGAAGATTCGTTTGAAATGATGACGCAATTGGGCATAATTTTGGATAAGGAATTTGAGGCGAGAAAAATAGTTGATGCTATTAGAACATCATTAACAGAAATAAAAGATATATTTTCAAAACACACGGTGGCTTATTTTATATGGAATCAGCCTTACATGTTGGCTGCTAAAAATACATTCATTGATTTTGTTTTAAATTATGTTGGCCTTACAAATGCTTTTTCACATTTAGAACGATACCCGGAAGTTGATGAAATGATGTTAAAAAAAATCTCTCCCGAATTTTGTTTTTTATCTAGCGAACCCTTTCCTTTTAAAGAAGAACACATTAGTGAATTAATAAAATCACTACCAAACTCTAAAATTGTTATTGTTGATGGCGAAGTGTTTAGCTGGTATGGCTCACGTTTATTGCATTTAAATGCGTACATTAAAGACTTAAAAAAACAATTAAATGCTTAGTGCCCTATTAATAATCACCTTCATAATTTCTTATTCGTTTATTGCATTTGAGCATGTTGTAAATATCAATAAAGCCGCTATTGCTTTGTTTTCAGGTGTTTTAAGTTGGATCTTTGTAATGTGGTTTTCTTCCGAGCCTCATCTTTTAAATGAAGCGTTAATGCATCATGTTTCAGAAATTTCGGGTATTTTATTTTTTTTAATGGGAGCCATGACAATTGTTGAGCTAATAGATGCACACAATGGTTTTGATATCATTACTCATCAACTTACAAAAGTTAAACCAATAAGTTTACTTTGGTTAATTGCCATTGTAACATTTATACTTTCGGCAGTACTTGATAATTTAACCACAACCATTTTAATTGTTTCGTTATTGAGTAAATTATTACCTGAAGGAAAAATACGTTTATTATTTGCTGGTATGGTTGTAATTGCTGCTAATGCCGGTGGGGCTTTTAGTCCAATTGGTGATGTTACTACCACTATGTTATGGATAGGAGGGCAGGTAACAAGTGTTAGTTTAATTAAGGCATTGTTATTACCAAGTGTAATTAATTTATTGGTCCCTTTGATTGTTTTGTATTTCATAATAAAAAAACAAAAATTAATGGATGCTTTAGTTATTCCAAAAATTGAAATGGATAGTTTAAAAAGCAGTAATTCTGTTTTTATTTTAGTTACCGGTTTATTGGTGCTAATTGCAGTCCCTGTTTTTAAAGTGGTATTTCATATTCCACCATTTATGGGTGTTTTGTTTGGATTAGGGATAATGTGGTGCATTACCGAAATTAAAAATGGTAAACGAAAAGATGTAGATAAACAAAACTTTTCAGTTGCTTTTGCTTTAAGAAATATTGATACGCCTAGTATTTTATTTTTCTTAGGAATATTATTAAGTATCTCTGCTTTGCAAACCAGTGGAGTGTTGACGAGTTTAGCCAATAGTTTAAACAGTACATTTAGTTCTCAAAATACAATTTTAGTCTTAACAGGCTTTATGAGCGCAGTAATAGACAACGTTCCCTTAGTTGCCGCTTACCAAGGAATGTATCCTCTTTCAGAATACATAACTGATAGTTCTTTTTGGCATCTTTTGGCCTATTGCAGTGGTACGGGAGGCAGTATGTTAATTATTGGTTCTGCTGCAGGCGTAGTTGCTATGGGTATAGAAAAAATAAGTTTTGGTTGGTACTTAAAAAACATTTCGCTGCTGGCCATTTTAGGTTATTTAGCAGGCTTTGGTGTTTATCTGATCATTTCTTGATCTTGTAGTCAGGATCGTAAGTGACAAATAGATTTATCCAGATGGCTCGTGCTAATCTAAAATTTACAGGAAACAATCCAAGAATAATAGTTACCAGAAAGATCAAATGCGGTGCTATTTCCCAGCCCCAAAAATAAAAAACGGTAAAATGCACTATTACTGCAATAATTGTTGTTATAGCATGACTGATCATCATAGCGCCATAATAAAAACCGGTTTCTCTTACAAAATCTGTATTACAAACTTCGCACCTTTTAGGCATTACATCCAGCGTTTTTAAATGGTAAGGATTGGAATCAACAAACAAATTCCCTTCCTGACATTTTGGACATTTACAGCGAAAGATACTGTTTAGTTTTTTACCCTTGCGAAATGGATTTAAATTTTTAAATTTTTCTATTACTAATTTAGTAAAGGGTGACATACAATTTTACTTTCGTAATTATCTTCAAAGGTATTCATTTTAATTTTAGGGTATGTCTTTATATTGCTTTATACGCCACACTAGCTTTTAAGACCAAAAGGCCACTTATCTATTAGATTGACCCAGTTATATGTTTTCTTGCCTTAAAAAATTAAAATTTGGTATATTCGAGAATAATATCGCAACAATAAAATTTGTTTCTTGAAGAGGTTCTATTTATAAATTTTAAATTATTAAAAATGAAAAAACAATTACAAAAAACGTATACTATTTTTCTAGCATTTATATTTCTGATTTCTGTTCATTTAAAAGCGCAGATTCCGCCTGCTCTTGCAACTCAACTTCAACAGATCTTAAACAACCGAGTGCTGGTTAATGGCGATAAAGGTGTTTCTGCTAGTTTGATAATGGCAAATGGCGATACTTGGAGCGGGACAGCCGGTGTGGGGCAAAACAGTGTTTCTATTACTGATACTACTGTTTTTCATGGAGCTAGTATAACTAAGGCAAACGTTGCAACGCTTATTCTTCTGCTTGCAGAGAGCAACCTATTGCATCTTGATTCATCGTGGACGAAATACATCAGTCTAAATGCAAACTTTAATCCAACAATAACTATTCGTCAGCTTCTTAATCATACCAGCGGAATTAAGGATCATTTGGAGACGCCTTCAGCCGCTACTTTAATCCCAAGTAATTTTAGTTATTCATTTACACCTCAAGAAATTCTTGAGAACATTGTTGACGACACTCCTTTGTTTGCTCCGGGCACAAATTTTTCATATGCGACGTCTAATTATGCTTTATTATCACTAATAGCTCAAACAGTTACGGGTAATCCTGTGCAGCAGGAATTGCATAGCAGAATATGGGATCCTCTTGGTATGACACATACCTATTTTGGTGGATTTGAATCTTATTCAGAGCCTCGAGCCGGCGTATGGTGGAACTTTGGAAGCGGGATGCAAAATTACAGTAACCAGTCTTATGCTTCCATGCTTACCTTGGGTTACGGTGGCGCAAACATAGTTACAACTCCCGGAGACCTAGCGAAGTTTGCTCGAGCTTTATACACCGGCACTCTTCTAACATCTGCTTCATTTAATCAAATGAAAACCTTCGCACCAAACAGTACTTCTTTTTGGAATGGTTATGGTTTAGGAGTTCATCGAATGTATAGCGGCGCGATTAGCACATTGGGCCATGATGGATATTACACAAATATGTCTGATATGTTTCATAGTTATGATTATGGTTTTACCTTAGTAACTATGACGAATACTGAAACCCAAATATTTGCAATTTATAAAGCGATGTATACTGCGATAAAGAATTATATTACATTAAATGTAAAGGAGAATGTCCATATGGAATCTTTGCATGTTTTTCCGAATCCAACAGCCAATAATTTTACTGTGAAGTTCGATTCCGAAACAAAAAACATTAAATTAGTTATAATTGATCATACCGGAAAAATTGTTCGTTCAACTTCTTTTATGCAAGCACAAATAATAGAAGTTAATACTTCCGATCTTCCTTCAGGTATTTATACACTTAAGATACAATCTGAAGATTATTTTTGGACAAAAAAGACGGTCGTTACAAGATAAATTAAATTTAAGTTTTCCTGTAAATAAAAAAAGTCCTTTCGTTTTAAACAAAAGGACTTTTTTTTCAATCGTTAATTTGATTATTTTAAACTTCCGATCATGTCCTCCGGTCTAACCCATTGGTCAAATTGTTCGTTGGTTACGTAACCTAATTCAATAGCTGCTTCGCGTAAGGTTTTGTTCCCTTTGTGCGCTGTTTTAGCAATTTTTGCTGCTTTTTCATAACCAATATGTGTATTTAAAGCTGTTACCAACATTAAAGAGTTCTCTAAATGTTTCTTTAATTCCGGTAAATTAGCTTCAATGCCATCAGAGCATTTTTCCGTAAAAGAAACACAAGCATCACCAATTAATCTGGCACTTTGCAATACGTTAGTAGCAATTAAAGGTTTAAAAACATTTAATTCAAAATGTCCGTTCATGCCTCCGATAGATACAGCTACATCATTTCCGATAACCTGAGCGCAAACCATAGTTAAAGCTTCCGGTTGAGTTGGGTTCACTTTACCCGGCATAATAGAGCTTCCCGGTTCGTTATCAGGGATTATAATTTCGCCGATACCGCAACGTGGTCCTGATGATAGCATACGCACATCATTTGCAATTTTCATTAAGGCAACAGCACTACGTTTTAAAGCGCCGCTTAACTCAACCATAGCATCATGCGCAGCTAATGCTTCAAATTTATTTGGAGCAGTAACAAATGGTAATTTAGTTAATTCGGCAATTTTTTTAGCTACTAAAACATCATATCCTTTTGGAGTGTTAAGTCCTGTACCAACTGCTGTTCCGCCTAAAGCTAATTCTTTAACTGCTTCTAATGCATTTTTAATGGCACGAATACTCATGTTAATTTGTTGCACATAACCGCTAAATTCTTGTCCTAACGATAATGGGGTAGCATCCATAAAATGAGTACGACCTGTTTTAATAATATCTTTAAACGACTCCGCTTTTTTATGTAAACTATCACGCAATTTTTCCATTCCCGGAATAGTAATTTCAACTACTTGTTTGTATGCAGCAATGTGCATGGCAGTTGGGTAGGTATCGTTACTTGATTGTGATTTATTTACATCATCATTTGGGTGTAAAATTTTAGGTTCGTCTTCTAACTTGCCGCCATTCATAACATGCGCACGGTAAGCAATTACCTCATTGGCATTCATGTTACTTTGTGTACCTGAGCCCGTTTGCCAAATCACTAAAGGAAATTGATCATCTAATTTTTTAGCTATTATCTCGTCGCAGGCTTTGCTTATCAAATCGCATTTTTCTTTGCTTAATACACCTAGTTCAGCATTTGCCATTGCAGCTGCTTTTTTTAAATACCCAAATGCGTAAATGATCTCTTTAGGCATACTGGCCTCAGGCCCAATTTTAAAGTTATTACGACTGCGTTCTGTTTGCGCACCCCAATATACGTGAGCAGGTACTTTAACCTCGCCCATTGTGTCTTTTTCTATTCTATAATCCATAGTTAATGATTTTGTAGATTCCATTGTGTTGTTTTTTGAAGTCATAAATGTAATATTTATAAGGTGTTTTGCAAAGAATAATTAAGGGCGTTATTGTCCCTTTTTGCACATTATTATTGATTTTAAAAACCTAAAGAAGGCTTTAGACT
>JALHPG010000112.1 GCA_022842625.1 Bacteroidia bacterium
GGCGTAAAAAGAACTTTCTTGAACCTTCTTGAACCTACCTTTTGAATAAATGAGTACTTCTGAAAGCCTTGATTTTACTGGGTAAATGACCTGAAACCCTTGTAAATAAAAACCCCACCGAGTTGGTGGGGTTGTGGGAACTACTGGGTTCGAACCAGTGACCCCCTGCTTGTAAGGCAGGTGCTCTGAACCAGCTGAGCTAAGCTCCCAATTTTTTTAAGAAGTGTTGGACTTCCTGTTTGCTCTGAACCTCCCGATAGCTTTCGGGAGAGCTAAGCTCCCTTTTATCCGCCGTAGCTTTTCAGCGAAGGCGGAATTTTTTGGTGTGCAAATGTAATAGATTTATTTTAATTATTCAAAAAATAATTAAGATTTTTTTACATCTTCTAAACCAGAATCCGGAATAAGCATACCGTCTACTAAAACACGACCGCAATGCTCACATACAATGATCTTTTTATTTAAACGAATGTCTAACTGACGTTGTGGTGGAATTTTATTATAACATCCGCCGCAAGCATCACGCTCAACTGCTACAACCGCTAAACCGTTACGCGAGTTTGAACGGATACGTTTGTATGCATTCAATAAACGATCTTCGATATTTGCAGAAGCAGCTTCGCTGTCTTTCATTAATTCTTTTTCTTCTTTCTCAGTTTCAGCAATGATCTCATCTAATTCACCTTTCTTTGCCTTAAGATCTTTACTTCTTTCTTCAAATTCTATTTTACTTTTTTCAAGTAATTCAGTTTTGATGATAACGCTTGCTTTTGCTTCCTTCATGCGCTTTTCAGCTAATTGGATCTCTAAATTCTGAAATTCAACTTCTTTTGTGATAGCATCGTACTCGCGGTTATTACGAACCTTACCTTGTTGCGATTCGTATTTTTTAATATTTGCCTGAAAATCTTTAATGGCTTGTTTCTTTTCGTTTAAGGTAGTTTCAAGTTCTGCAACTTCTTCTTCTACATTTTTTAAACGAGTTTCTAAACCTAAAACGGTATCTTCAAGATCAGCTACCTCTAATGGTAATTCTCCTCTAACAGTTCTTAAACGATCTATTTTACTATCAATTAATTGTAATTGATAAAGTGACTTTAATTTACCTTCAACCGAAGCGTCAATTTTTTCTTTAATTTTTGCAGCCATGTTCTAAAAATAGTTTACCGGATTTGTGTTTGTTTTTGATAAACGGATTGCAAATGTAGGAAATTTATTCTGAATAATCTCATAAAATATTTCGGGAGTAAATTGCTCTGTTTCAAAGTGACCCGCATAATTTAATAATAGTTTATTTTCTGCGTCAAAAAACTCATGATATTTAAAATCGGCAGTTATAAAGGCATCAGCGCCGCTATTTATGGCATTTTTTAATAAAAAGCGACCGCTTCCGCCGCAAATAGCCACTTTTTTAATGATTTTTCCGGTTTTTTTAGTGTGTTTTAGGCAGCCGGATAATAAACTTTTTTTAACATGCCCTAAAAAATCGTCTTCTTTCATCCCTGTTTCCAATTCTCCGATCATGCCGCTGCCAATTTGCTGATGTTTGTTGGCAATGGAATAAATATCGTAGGCTACTTCTTCGTATGGGTGCGCTTTTAACAGCGCTGAAATAATTTGGGCTTCTTTGTTAAATTCAAAAACTGTTTCTATTCTTATCTCTTTTTCGGTACTTAATTCGTTGGGTTTGCCAATAAATGGTTTTGTGTCTGAATTACCTTTAAATGTGCCTGTTCCTTCCAAATTAAAGCTGCAATTGGCGTAGTTACCAATACTGCCGGCCCCTGCGTTAAAAACGGCGTTTAATACTGCCTGGTGATGACTTTCAGGAACAAAGGTGACTAGTTTTTTAAGCAGATTACTTTTAGGGGCCAAGATATGTAAGTTCTTTAGTCCTAATTTATCTGCCATTTTTTTATTTACGCCCTGTTTTACATTATCTAAATTGGTATGTGCGGCGTAAATGGCAATGTTGTTTTGAATGGCCTTAATGATGGTTCTTTCAACATAATTAGAACCATTTATTTTTTTTAGACCGGTAAATAAAATGGGGTGGTGCGCAATTATTAAATTACAATTGTTTTTTATGGCTTCTTCTATAACTTCTTCAGTGCAATCTAAAGTCAATAGAGCTCCTGATACAGTTTGATCTTTTTGTCCGGTAATTAACCCGCAATTATCATAGTCTTCTTGATAGGCAAGAGGAGCAAAGTTCTCGATCTCTGTAATTATTTCCTGAATGGTCATAGATATGATTTTCTAATAAAAAAACGACTTTAAATAAAAAATCCCCTCATTTATGTGAGGGGATCTTTAGATCTTTTTAATCTACTCTCGATTTGTGATCCTCGATGTTTGCAATTTCTTTTAGTGCATTAAACACTTCGTAATCGGCTCTTCCGCCTGTTGCTTGGTCTAATTGCATTTGTTGCATTTTAATATCTATTGGTGACTTTGATTCTTCGATAGAACTTACATTTAAAACAAATACACCGTTATCTCCGGCAATAGCCTTACTTGTAGCACCGGCTTTTGTTCCAATTGCAGTACCCATTAAAATATCGTCGTGTCCTAAGCCTTCAACGTTGTGGCTAGATAAAGGTAAATTCTCTTGTTTTTTAGCTTCTAATCCTAATTTTGTAGCAATTTCTTCTACGTTTTTAGAACCACCTGCTTTTGAATTAAATTCAGCTAAAAAGGTTTGAGCTTTTTTATCTTTAATAGCTAAAACTCTAACTTCATCCTTTACATCTTCTAAAGGTAAAATGCCTTTGTTTTTAATTCCTGCAACTTTTGCAACAACATGTTTATCTGTAAATGTGAAAATATTTACATCACCTTTTTTAGCAGTATAAACCCATTTAATTAATTCTTTAGCGCCATCTAATCCAGGTAATTGGCGATCGCTTTCCTTAATGTTATCTCCAATACGTTTAGTTAATTTTTTAGCATCAACAGCCTTATCAAATAATTCACCGGTATTATTTTCTCCTGCAAATTGACTAGCAGTACCAAAAATAGTTTGGTTAGTTTCGTCGCTTGGTGCAATTAATTTAAAGATCTGAGCAACTTTATAAGTATTGTGACGTCCTTTACTTACGTCTAATACCTCAATAATATGGAAACCAAATTGAGTTGGTACAACAGAAATATTACCCTTTGTACCCATTAAACCTGCATTTTTAAACGGTTCAACAAATCCTTTGTTCTCATCGAACCAACCGTAGTCACCTCCGTTAGTTTTGCTTCCACCATCTTCGCTAATTGTTTTTACTAATGTATCAAAGGTAACCTGTTTTGCTTTTATTAAAACTAATAAACTATCCGCCATTTTTTTAGCTTGTTCAGGACTACGCTTAGGTTGTTGTGTTTGAGGGTCGTTTATACCAATTAAAATGTGACGAACGCGAGCGCTGTCTGCAATTGAGTTAACTGCTTGTAATTTGTAAACTTTAAAATAAGCTCCTTCGTTATATGGACCAAAAACAGTTCCTGCAGCAGCGGTAAAAATAGCTGAGTCACGAACGATCATATTCTTTTTGTTCATGTCCTGAATATTGATCGCGCCATTTTCACTTTCTTGAGCAATAAAAGCGCTATCTTCTCTAACAGATTTTCCTTTAAATTCATCAGCAGCTCTTTGAGCATCTTTACCGATCGCTTCAACATCTGAAGGGCTAGGAAGCACGTCAAATGACACATACTCAATTTTACGAGATGTTTCAGAATTGGTGAAAAGGTATGAATTATCAGAATAGAATTTTTGAATATCAGAATCAGTAACTTTTACAGTACTGTCACTTACAGAATCAAAACGCTTAATAACATAACTGAAATTAATTTTATTTTGTTGTGCTTTAAAAGATTCTTTTGCCTCTACTGTAGTAGCATATAAGCCTTTACGGATAAGGGTTGCGTATTTTTCAGCATAACGCATATTTTTAATATCATCTTCCATTTGTTTGATGAACATTTCCTGATCGCCTGTTGCATTTTGAACAAACGCACGGAATTTAGCTGGATCTAAACTTCCATCAGGTCCTGCCAATTGTTCGTAAACCTTACCGGTTTTTTGATCAGTTAAACGTTGAGCTACAGAAGGAACCGGATGAGCAACTACACGCTCATACACTTCATCTTCACCCACAGTGATACCCACTTTATCGTATTGTGGCTTTATTACCAGGTCAGATACGTATTGTTGCCAAACATAATCTAAAACCTGACCACGAGTAGCGTCATCAATATCGTTAGTTTGTTTTTGCTGACGAATAATATTTAATTGATTTTCAACTTTAGTTAAAAATTCATTTCTATCAATGTTCTTACCGTGTATCGATCCTATTGATGATTGTTCGTTGCCCCCAAAGATACTGGCTCCGGAGCCTAACAGACTTTCTAATATAAAAATAACAAGGGCTAAACCCACAATACCAACTAGTAAACCAGTTCTTCTTCTAATTTTTTCTAAAACACTAATGCTCTCTTTTTTATTAGTCGCTTCCACTTGTGGTTGGATGTTTTTTTCTTTACTCATTTCGTTCAAAATTTTTATGACTGGCAAAGATAACAGTTTTAATGAAACTCAAAAATCATTTTTTAAGGATTTTTTAGAATTTTAAAGCATTCTGCCGGCAACAAGCTTTCCAATTTTTTCAACAAACGCAAGAAAAAGGACATTTTTGGCGTAAATTTATGATCCCCTTTATTGATAAATTTTACTTAAAATAGTATAAAAACACATGTTTTTAATTTTTGATACTGAAACAACCGGCCTTCCGCGCAACTATAACGCGCCTTTAACCGATTTTGACAATTGGCCACGTATGGTTCAGATCGCTTGGCAACTGCATGATGCCAGCGGTAATCTTTTGCAAAACGACTCCATTATTGTTAAGCCGGAGGGGTACACCATTCCGTTTGCTACCATACAAATTCACGGTATTACTAACGAACGTGCAAATGAAGAAGGGCAGGAATTAAAAAGTACTTTACAAAAATTTATTGATATCGTTGGTCAAACCAATTACTTATGCGGACATAATATTGAGTTTGATATTAATATTATTGGTGCCGAATTATTACGTTGCGGTTTGCCTAATATACTTGAAGGTAAGGCGTTTATTGATACTAAAAACGATCAAACAACCGAATATTGCGCTATTCCCGGTGGGCGTGGCGGTAAATTCAAATGGCCAACACTAACTGAATTATATCAAAAATTATTTAATAAAGGTTTTGATGAGGCGCATAACGCTGCTTTTGACGTTGCAGCCACAACAAAAGTTTTTTTTGAGATCATTAAAAGAGGCATTACTAAAGTTGCTGAGGTTTCGGCAGATATGTTGCCGACTATTAACTATATAGCTCCCGATTTTACTGAGTTATCAAAGCATGAGCAATACTGGAAAGAGAGAAAGGCTAAGGAAGCTAAAGAGCGCGAAGAGGCCTCAAAGCTTGCATCTGTTGAGGCATCCAATATTGTTGTAAATGCTGATGTTAAATTCAGTCATCTTCATAATCATACACAGTTTTCCGTATTACAATCTACCAGCGATGTTTCTTCAATTGTAGCTAAAGCGCTGGAGTTTAAAAGTCCGGGTGTTGCCTTAACAGACCATGGCAACATGTATGGCGCATTTTTGTTTTGGAAAGAAATTGACAGCCAAAATAAAAAAATAAAAGAGCATAACGAGGCAATTGACAAAGGTGAGATCACCGGCGAAAAGAAAAGCGAATTAAAATGTATACTTGGCTGCGAGGTAAATATTTGTGCCGACCACAAAGATAAAACCAAAAAAGATAATGGCTTTACGCAGGTATTAATTGCTAAAAACCGTAAGGGATACGAAAATTTATGTCGTATAAGTTCTATTGGATTAATTGATGGAGCCTATTACGTGCCGAGGATAGATAAAGATATTCTTGTAAAATATAAAGAAGGTTTAATTGCCACAACAGGTTCGTTAAATTCTGAAGTGCCTTATAGCATTATTAATTTAGGAGAACAGCAAGGAGAAAATGCTTTTTTATGGTATCTCGAACAATTTGGTGAAGATTTTTATGTTGAGCTTAACAGACAATATAAAACGCAGGATGAAGAGTATGCGAACGAAAAATTACTGGCTTACGCAAAAAAGCATAACGTAAACTATTTTGCCGCAAACAGTAATTATTATATCGATAAAAAAGGATCTAAATCACACGATATTTTGTTGTGTGTAAAAGACAACGAAAAGCTTGAAACCCCTAAAGGCAAAGGCAGAGGCTTTAGATACGGAATGCCTAACGATGAATTTTATTTTAAGTCGCCCGCAGAAATGGCGGTGTTGTTTAATGATCTGCCGGAGGCATTAGAGAATACAAATTTAATTGTAAATAAAATTGAGCAGTTTAAATTGGGTAGAGAAGTGCTTTTGCCAAAATTTGAAATTGCGGAAGATTTTATTGCAAATAATGTAGATGCCATAAACGCTTCATTCGCGCGTATTGTAGCGTTAAAAGAAAAAGATTGGTCAGCAAAAAATTATAGTGCCGAGCAAATCGAGCATGAAAAAGCTGAGGTAAGAATAATTGCCGAACAGTTTGTTTACATGACTGAGCTAACATACCAAGGTGCTGCGAAACGTTATCCTGAACTTACACCGGATAAAAAAGAACGGATCGATTTTGAATTGGCAACCATCGAAAGAATGGGATACCCCGGTTACTTTTTAATTGTGGCCGATTTTATTACAGAGGCCCGAAGGCTTGGTGTGGCTGTTGGTCCGGGTCGTGGTTCTGCTGCGGGTTCTGCAATTGCCTATTGTTTAGGAATTACAAATGTCGATCCAATTAAGTTCGATCTCCTCTTTGAGCGTTTCTTAAATCCTGATCGTGTTAGTATGCCCGATATAGATATTGACTTTGATGATGAAGGGCGCGGCGCCGTTATTGATTATGTAATTAATAAATATGGCGCTAATCAAGTTGCTCAAATTATTACTTACGGTACAATGGGAGGCAAGTCTGCTATCAAAGATACAGCAAGGGTTTTAGACCTTCCGTTAGATAGCGCTAACCGTTTAACTAAAATGTTTCCCGATAGTTTGGATGCCAAATTAAAAGCCTTGTTAAAGCCTGGGGGTATCGATCCAAAATATCTTGGTAAAATAGAAGGCAAACGTGAGGTGATTGAACAATCGCATGCTTTCAGAAAATTAGCCGAAGAAAAAAATGATGAAGCAATTGTTTTAAATCAAGCATATGAATTAGAAGGTTGTTTGCGTAATACCGGTATTCATGCCTGCGGTGTAATTATTACTCCCGGCGAGATGGTAAGGTATGTGCCGGTTACAAAGGGTAAGGACAGCGAAATGCTGGTTACTCAGTTTGATAACTCCGTAGCAGAAAGTGCAGGTTTACTAAAAATGGACTTTTTAGGTTTACGTACACTTACAATTATTAAAGATGCAGTTGCCTTGATCAAACAAAATCATGGCATTGATATAGATATAGATGCCATCTCTTTAGAAGATGAAAAAACATATGAGCTTTTTCAGCGTGGTGAAACAAACGGTATTTTTCAGTATGAGAGTGCCGGAATGCAAAAATCATTAAAGGAACTTAAGCCCGATAGTTTTACCGATCTAATTGCGATGAACGCTTTATATCGTCCGGGACCAATTGCATACATTCCTAATTACATTAATCGTAAACATGGTCGAGAGGCTATTACTTACGATCTTGAAGGAATGGACGAGTTCTTAAAAGAAACTTATGGTATTACTGTTTATCAGGAACAGGTAATGCGTTTAAGTCAAAAATTGGCAAACTTTACAAAAGGTGATGCCGATGTTTTGCGTAAAGCAATGGGTAAAAAAGATAAAAAAACCCTTGATAAATTAAAGCCTTTATTTATTGAAAATGCAACTAAGAACGGACACGATGCTAAAGTACTTGAAAAAGTATGGAAAGATTGGGAAGCGTTTGCAAGTTATGCCTTCAACAAATCACACTCTACTTGTTACGCTTACGTTGCCTTTCAAACAGCCTATTTAAAAGCGCATTATCCAAGCGAATACATGGCATCAACTTTAAATCATGCAGGTAGTATTGAAGCTATTGCGTTTTTTATGGAGGAATGTAAACGCGCAGGATTAAAAGTATTAGGGCCGGATGTGAATGAAGGTTTTGGTAAATTCAGTGTAATGGCAAATGGCAACATCCGCTTTGGAATGGCCAGTATTAAAGGCGTTGGTGAGAACGTTGTAAATGCGATTGTAGAAGAACGCGATGCAAACGGTCCGTATAAAAACGTGTTTGATCTTGCTGCCAGACTAGACAGTAAAGCCGTAAACAAAAAAAGTATAGAAGGTTTAGCATTATCGGGTGCGATGGATAGTTTTGAGAACATGACCCGTTCTATGTTCTTTACCTTAGATGCAGATGGAATGACGTTAACAGATAGAATGATCCGTTATGGTAATCAGAAAAATTTAGGTAACGATACCTCACAAGCAAGTTTATTTGGAGAAGAAAATGAGGTAGAAGTATCGGAACCTCAAATGCCTAAAGCTGAGCCGTGGAACGCCTTAGAACAATTAAGCAGAGAGAAGGAAGTGGTAGGTTTTTTTATTAGCGGACATCCTTTAGATCCTTATAAATTAATTATAGAATATAAATGCAACGCCAATTGTGCGCAATTAAAAGCAGGATTAGAGCCGTTTAAAAATCGCGAAGTAATATTTGGCGGAATTATTACCGGCTTTGAAAACCGCACCAGTAAAACAGGTAACGCCTTTGGTAAATTAATTATTGAAGATTATTTTGGCAGTACAGAGTTAATGTTGTTTGGAAAAGATTTTGTTGAATACAATAAATACATGGTGCAAGGTTTGTTTGTTTTTGTGCGTGCAAAGGTTCAGGAACGTTATCATCAACCGGGTAGTTTAGAGATAAAGATAAGTAAGATCGAATTGCTGGATGACGTAAAATCAAATGCCTTTAGTTTAATTCGCATGAAAGTTAAGTTGGCGAATGTAAATGAAAACTTGATCAATAAATTAGATATGCTCATTAATCAAAATGTGGGCAAAAGTAGTGTTGAGTTTTACGTGGAAGATGAAGAACAACATCAAAACGTAAAATTATTTTCTAAAAAAAGTAAGATAGAGATCAACGATACTTTTTTATTGGAAATGGATAAATTGGTTGAGGTTAATTACGAGTTGAGTTAGGGGATAGAACACAGATAACGCTGATTTAACAGATACTCACAGATTTTTTTATCAGTGTAAACCACTTTTATCCGTTTGATCAGTTTTCTATCTCGTATCGATATAAATTACGAAATCATTTAGGCGATGGAACGCAGATAATACGGATGAGACAGATCTTTACGGATTTTTTTTATCAGTGTAAACCTGTTAGATCCGTTTTATCAGTGTTCCATCACACATTATTATTTTATATTTTATTATAGTTCAACGCTTTAAAAAGTCTCAAAATTAGCCTATCTTTACCGCTTAATAATTTTTTGAAAAATAATGATTTCGGTTAACGGTGTAACAGTAAGTTTTGGTGGATATAATCTTTTTGATAATATTTCCTTTTTAATAAATCCAAAAGATAGAATTGGTTTAGCTGGTAAAAATGGTGCAGGTAAAAGTACTTTGCTTAAAATTTTATCAGGACAACAAAATCCTACCAAGGGTGAGATCTCAATGCCAAAGTCTTGCACGATCGGTTATTTACCACAGGATATGATCCATCAACATGGTCGCACTGTGTTTGAAGAAACAGCAACAGCCTACGAAGAAATTCAAAAATTAGAATTGCGTATTGATGAAATTAATCATCAAATGGAAACCCGCACAGATTATGAAAGCGATTCATACTCAAAATTAATTGAAGAGCAAACAGAAGTATATACCCGCCTTGATATGCTTGGCGCAAGTAATAGAAGCGAGGAAATAGAAAAGATCTTAAAAGGACTTGGTTTTGGACCTAAAGATTTTAACAGACAAACTGCTGAGTTTAGCGGTGGCTGGAGAATGCGTATTGAGTTGGCAAAATTGTTATTGCAAAAACCCGATATTCTTTTATTAGATGAGCCAACCAATCACTTAGATATTGAAGCCATTATGTGGTTGGAAGAATTCATGGAAACATTTCCTGGTGCAGTAATGTTGATCAGTCACGATAAAACATTTTTAGATAGCGTTACCAATCGTACCATCGAAATTTCAAACCAAAAAATTTACGATTACAAAACAAATTATTCGCGTTACTTGATCTTACGTCAAGAGCGTAAAGAACAACAAGAAAATGCAGCAAAAAATCAACAAAAGATCATCAATCAAACAGAAGTGTTAATTGATAAGTATCGCGCAAAAGCCAGTAAAGCAGCCTTTGCACAATCGTTGATAAAGAAATTAGATCGTATGGAAATTGTTGAGGTAGATGATGCCGACAACATGGCCATGAACTTTCGTTTTCCTGCCCCGGCGCATAGTGGTAAAATTGTTTTAACTGTAGAAAATGCAGGTAAGCATTACGGTCCAAAACATATTTTTTCGGGAGCTGAATTTATTATTACTAAAGGAGAAAAGATAGGCTTAGTTGGACGTAATGGTGAAGGAAAAAGTACCATGATGAAAATGATCGCTAAAAAAGTTGAACATGATGGCACTGTGCAATTAGGACATAGTGTGATGATGGGTTACTTTGAGCAAGATCAGGAAGAGAAATTAGACCCAAAGAAAACAGTATTTGAAACTATTGATGAAGCAGCGGTTGGCGAAGTGCGTAAACAAGTACGCGGCTTATTAGGTTCATTTTTATTTAGAGGAGAAGATATTGATAAAAAAGTACAGGTATTGAGTGGGGGAGAGCGTGGACGTTTGGCATTATGTAAATTATTATTAGAGCCATATAATTTATTGTTAATGGATGAGCCTACCAATCACTTGGATATTCGTTCGAAAGATATTTTAAAGAAAGCTTTGATCGATTACGAAGGAACGGTGATCATGGTTAGTCACGATAGAGATTTCATGAAAGGTATCTGCGACCGGTTATTCGAATTCAGAGATGGTCATGTAAAAGAATATTTATGTGATATTGAAGAGTTCATGCAAATTCGCAAGGTGGAACGATTGAACCAACTTGATTTGGATAAAACCGGAAGAGTGCAAGAAGTAAAAGAAGAAAAGAAACCGGTTGCCACTCCTAATCCTGTTGATAAAGCAAACGATGCAGAGCAAAAACAAATTCGTTCTCAAATAAAAAAAGCAGAAGAAAATATTGCTAGTTTAGAATTGAAAATAAAAGAGTGTGATACTAAATTAAGCGACGCTTCTCAATATGATAAATTAGTAAATGATAAAACTTTTTTCGAAAATTACAATCAGTTAAAAAGTAGTTTAGAAAAAGAGATGAGTAATTGGGAGCAACTAAGTGAAAAATTAACCTAGCCACAGATCGCATAGATCTCACAGATTTTTTATTTAAATATATCTGCGTGAATCAGCGAAATCTGCGACTTATAATAAAACGTAAAATTGAATATCAAAAAACATATACCCAATGCAATAACGAGTGGTAACTTATTATGCGGGTGTTTGGCAATTATTAAAGTTTTTGAAGGTGATCTGGTTTGGGCGGCGTATTTAGTTGGCATTGCTTTAGTGCTTGATTTTTTTGACGGTTTTACAGCGCGATTATTAAAGGTTTCATCACCGATTGGAAAGGATCTGGATAGTTTGGCCGATATGGTAACCTTTGGCGTAGTGCCCGGCTTGGTAATGTTTAAGCTCATCGAAACTGCAAGAATAATTAATATGTCGGTTGGCGTTGATATTCCCGGCATGACATCTATTGCAAACGAAAGTGCCACCTATTTGCCATCTTATTTTGCATTTATTATCCCAATTTTTTCTGCTATAAGATTAGCTAAATTTAATAATGATACCCGCCAGACTGATTCGTTTATAGGTTTACCAACGCCCGCTAATGCCATGTTAATTTGTTCGTTGCCATTGATCTTTACAATTGATAAAACTTTTTTATCACACGAATATATGTCGGGTTTAAGCGACTTAATATTAAAGCCCTATGTTTTATGCACTCTTGCATTGGTTACAAGTCTTTTATTGGTTGCAGAGATCCCTTTAATAGCCTTAAAATTTAAGAATTTTGGTTGGGCCGATAATAAGATACGTTTTGTGTTTTTAGGTTTATCTG
>JALHPG010000113.1 GCA_022842625.1 Bacteroidia bacterium
AGTCTTTTTTTACTGCTTCCATGATGGCCATGCTGTTATAGATTTCTTTTCTGCTACTTCCGGATTTTATTGATCGAACAAAATTGTAGGACTTTGTGAACTCCTTCGAACCATCTATTGGTTGAGTTTTGCTGGGTTTTATTTCTTTAAATAACCTTACGTGTGCAGTTCTGTTTAAGATCAAACCGTCTAGTAGATCGTTAAGTCCGGTCATGAACCCTAACAATGTAATAAACATCATGATGCTGAAAGTTACGCCCACAGCGGCAACCATGGTTTGTCTGAAACGAGCCAATAATAAGGATTTTGCAATTCTGAAAATTAATTTCATTTTAATGGTTTCAGTATGATGTCAGAGGGCTTTAATCCATCAAGTATCTCGGCTTTTTTATAATCCATTAATCCCACCGAAACTTTAATTTTTTCATTTTTTTCGTTAAGAACATACGAGTCGTCAACTAAATAATTTCGTGGGATCGTTAAGGCATTGTCTTTACTTCTTATAACAATATTTGCTTCAACACTTAAATTTGGAAAAACAGTAGTAGGTTTAATTGTAAACTCTGCAGTGATTAGAAACGAGCGCGTTCTTTCGTTCATGATCGTACTGATTTTTGTTACTACTGCTTCAAATGTTTGCCCTTTGTAACTATCAAGACTTAAAATTATTTTCTGACCTAATTTTATTTTTGTAATATCATATTCATCCACCTGAAGTTCAATAATAAAATCATTGGCATCGCCAATTACAGCAATAGGACTTTGTGGTGTAAGCATTTCCCCTTTTTCTTTTAAAATGTCATACAATCTGCCATCAGTTTCACTTTTTATAATAAAATCACCTTCAAATGAGGTGCTTATTTCAAGATTATTTTTTGCCTGTTGAGCAGAAAAGTCTAATTGTTTTTTTGAATCGTTGTATCTTAAGATTGCTGTTTTATAATTCGTTAAGGAATTTTTATAAGCTAGTTCGCGTTGTTCAAATTCATTTTGTGTGCCAATTTGTTGCGACCAAAGATTTTTTTGTCTTTCAAACAATGAAGAGTCAGTTTTAAGTTTTGTTTTGGCAAAATCAATATTGGCTTTTAATTCATTGAGTTTATCACCGTTTGAATTAAAACTTGCCAGATCTGCTGCCAGCTTAGCGTTTGCAGCATTTAATTTTGAAGAGATGTTTTGGATCCTTAAGATCGGATCATTTTTTTTGATGAGATCACCTTCTTTTGCAATGATCTCTTCTATCAGTCCATTTACAGTGGAAAAAACCTGATATTGATTTTTACTTTTAATGATACCCGAGGCATAAACTGACTCTGTTATTTTTTCTTGACTTGGACTAATTTGTTCTTGTTTAGTTCCGCAAGATGAAATGATTGTAATTAGAAGAAAAAATAAACTGATTTTTTTCATGGATCTTAATTGGATTCGATTTTTTAAAATTACCTTCTTTAAAAATGGCTAAACATGATAAAAATCAAGTTAAACATGATAATTATCATTCTTTAACGCTTCTGGTATAAAAGTATTCTTTTTATGTTCATCAAAAAACCCCCTTGGTATTTATTCAAGGAGGTTAGTTGTAATGTGAAATTATCGTTTATTTTTTCTCGTCGTTTTTTGAACCTAGGTCTTTTTTATCATTACCATCAGATTTTTTATTTCTATCCATAATGCCATCCAATAATTGTAATCCTAATAAACCATTTATTGGTCCGTTTTGGCCGTCACCATTGCCTGTAATTAATACCTCAGGAATGATTTTAATTCGTTCTTTACCTATTTGTTCGGTTACTTTTAATTTGGTAAAATTATCGCCGCCCATTGCCTCAACAGACAATTTATATGATTCGGCATTAGATTTACCAATTGCTAAAATTTTCTCTGCTTCGGCTTTACCGGTTACACTTATTTTTTCAGCTTCGGCATTGGCTAAAGCTTTAATTTTTTCAGCCTCTGCATTTGCAGTTACTTTTGTTTTTTCAGCATCTGCATTTGCAATAATTTTTAATCTGTCGGCCTCGGCAACTGAAGATATTTTTACGCCACTTGCTTCACCTGTTGCTTTCTTAACAGCCGCATCTGCAATACGCTCAGCAATTAATACCCCTTGGTCTGCTTTTACAATTTCTTTTTGCATATCAGCTACCGCAGTTTCTTTTTCAAGAGTTTGACGAGTAACCTCGGCACGTTTTTGAGTTTCAAACGTTGTATTTTGTTCTTCTGCAATTTTACGGTCAGTTAACGTTTTCATTAAACTTTCAGGGGGCACAATATCTCCAATTAATGTGTCAACCCCGTTTACGTTATATTGATCCAACACTTCGCTAATACGTTTTTTTGCTGCATCTTGACGTTCTTTACGCGTGCTTAAAAAAGCGATTACATCGCTGTCTTGAGCAGAGTTACGGAAATAGTTACCAATGGTTGGTTCTAAAACTTGCCCAACTAAATTCATCATACTTCCAAAACGAGCAATTACCTTTGGTGCTTCGGTAGTAGGGATGTGGATGATCTGACTAACATCTAAATTAAACGGGAAACCATCCTTACTACGAACTGTAATAGTAGATAAGTTCTTGTCTAATTGATGTGATTCGCTTCGCGCATTAGCCCAATTTAAAACCAAGTTGGTAGTTGGCACTAATTCTACACGCATAATAAATGTATTAATAGGATATTTACCAGGTCCTAATGGTTCAGCCCAAACACCTTTCTCGCCTTTGCTAACTATGTTACCATGTTTAAATTCTGTTCCGCTTAAGTCTTTTCCTTCTTTACCAACGTAACTAATTACAACACCAACATAACCAATGGGGATCTCCATCATTTTTATTTGCTCAACCGTAACAAACCATGGATTGATATAATACGAACCTGCTAAAATTGTTTGTGGTTGTAAACCTTTATTACCACCGGCTTTTAAAAATGTATCCGCATCTTGGAAATTATTATGTCCTGCAACATCTTTACCAGCTATACTACCTTCTTCAATTGGCATACCATCTAAAGTAGTGATGATCCCTACCATGTTCTCGTTAATGGTAAACATATCTACCGTAAAGATCTCGAACAAAAATGTATTGATACGATAAGTACCTGCGGTAATGTAGGCGCTTTGTCTTCCTTTTTGTCCGCCTTTGGTTAAAAAAGTAACAGTATCTTGAAACCCATCACATTCTACTTTACGTGCAAGTATATGTCCGGTTTGTAATTCTGCACCATCTTTTGCTACCATTAAACCAATTTTACCTTGAGGTATTACTGTTAGTGCTTGCTGTGTGATCTCGTATTGCCAGATCCATTTCCAAAAATAAATTCCGGGTGCTAATGTTTGCGCCTGAAATCCCGCTTCGCCCTCAACAGCAATAATTCTTCCGGGGGGCAATTCTGATTTGCCTATTAAAACAAACTTTTTTGTTACTAAACCAATTTTATCTTCGGGAATAATGATGATACCAAATAATCTGAAAATTAGTTTGTAAAACACAAGTAATAATACCGGGATAATGATCCACCAATATTTAATAATATATTCCATAATTTTTTCTTTTAAGTAAATGTAGCATGTAGCTAGGGATTACTTTTTCTATTTTATAAACATTTGTTAGGGCTTTTTAACATTGAATGGTAAACAAACAGTTTAAATCTTATTAAATTAGCGTAACCAAAGTGCCTAGCTTTGATTATAATATTTTGTATGAAACAACTATTCTTATTTATCCCAATTTTTTTATTTAGCCTTTCTGCTTTAGCGCAGGATGATGATAAAGGTCCTGCTAAATTTTGCAGAGATGATATAGACAAAAAAGCAATGAAGCTTTATGAAAAAGCTATTGATAAAAAGAAATACAAAAAACCTGAACGCATTAGTTTTTTAATGGAGTGTTTGCAGATCGAGCCGGATTTTCCGGAAGCAAATTTGTTTATGGGTTTAGAAATGATCGTACGTGCAAAATTGGAAAGTTTGCCATTTGCACCTATGACTCCTTATTTTATGAAGGCTATTGCGAGTTGTCCGCAAATACACAGTGAGCCTTATTACTATATTGGTTTTGATTATTATGAGCGGAGTAAAAATGATTCTGCAGTAAAATACTTAGAAAAATTTATTGCATTTAAAGACGAGGATGATAAAAAATTTGCAAAAGATTATGATGGGGAGATATATAATGCAAAAATGATGATCAAATCGGCAAAAAAAGAAAGTGCTTTAAAAAAGAATGTACCCTTTGATCCTAAAGTTGTAAAAGGCGTTTCAACGGAGCGCGATGAGTACTTAGCATATATTTCTCCTGATGATAAGAATTGTTATTACGTTCGTAAAATGCCTGTAAACAGTAAAAACAAGGTTTACACAAGTGATAAAGAGGTAGAGGTTTTTATGTATTCTTTACGTGATAAAACCGGAGCTTTTGACAAAGGCGAAGAGATGCCATATCCTTTTAATGAAAGCGGCGATAATCAAGGTGGTTGCAGTATTTCGATCGACAACAAACATTTGTATTTTGCTATGCAGCGTGATGAAGGCGGCAACCAGCCAAACGTTGATATTTACATTAGTGATAATCAGAATGATGAGTGGAAACCCATTCGTAAATTAAGTAATAATGTTAATCATCCTGTTTATTGGGATAGTCAGCCAACCATATCTGCCGATGGGGTTACTTTGTATTTTGCGAGCGACAGACCCGGAGGATACGGCGGAGTGGATCTATATGTTACAGTGCGTGATCAGAAAACAAATATTTGGAGCACGCCAAAAAATTTAGGGCCTAAAATTAATACACCGGGTAACGAAAAAACCCCTTTTATACATAGTGATAGCGAAACTTTATATTTTAGTAGCGATGGGCATTTTGGTTTTGGGGGTTTAGATATTTTTTATGTTAGAAAGGATGAAAAAGGGGAGTGGTTAGAGCCTGAAAACATTGGCTCTCCAATAAACGGAGGCACAGATGATGTTGGTTTTTTTGTTAGTTCTGATACTAAAACCGGTTACTTTTTTAGTTTTGATGAAGGTAAAGTAAGAGGAAAAGGAGTAGGGCGATTTGATCTTTATAATTTTGATCTTTATAAAGAAGCACGTCCGCAAGCGGTGGCTTTTATAAAAGGTAATATTAAAGATCAGGTTGGGAATGAGATAAGTGGCGCTCAGGTTGAAATTAAAAACATAAAAACAGAAGAGAAAACTTATGCTGTAGTTGATAGTGTTAGTGGGCAGTTTATGGCAGCTGTTAATTTAAAAAAGAAAGACGATATATTAATTACAGTAAAAAAAGAGGAGCATGCATTCTCTTCAAAAGTTATAAGTACAAAAGAGCTTACTTACGAAGCCCCGTTGAAAGAAATAAAAATGGAGTTAAATGAAGCGGTTGCGGGAAAACCATTTGTGATAAATAATATTTTTTACAACACAAATAGTGCAGAGCTAACTATTGAAAGTAAAGTAGTATTAAAGTCGTTTGCCGGTTATTTAAAAGAAAATCCTGAAATAAAAATTGAGATACAAGGTCATACGGACAATGTTGGTAATCCAAAAGCTAATGAAGCTTTAAGTTCTAATCGTGCGTTTTCTGTTAAAAGTACATTAGAAGAAATGGGTATTAGCGGAAGTCGAATAAACGCTAAGGGTTTTGGGTCGAGTAAACCACTCGCAGATAATTCAAACGAAGAGGGTAGAGCAAAAAATCGTAGAACCGAGTTTATGATCCTTGAAAAATAAAAAGCTCCTTCTCGGATAGAGAAGGAGCTTTTTATTTAGTTTAAAAATAATATCTATTCGAAGTAATCTTTCATACGTTCAAAAAAACCTTTTTCTTTTTTATTTGGATTAGGAACAAAGTTTTTGGAATTTTTTAAATTTTCAAGAGTCTTCTTTTCGTCTGCGGATAAATTAATTGGAGTAAATACACTAATTTCAACTAACAGGTCTCCTCTTCCGTATGAATTAACGTCCGGTAAGCCTTTTCCTTTTAAGCGTAAAACTTTTCCACTTTGAGTGCCGGGTTCAATTTTAATTTTTGCTTTTGCATCAATAGTTGGAATTTCAACATTGGTGCCTATAGCAGCATCCGGAAAACTAATATTTAAACTATAAATTAAATGATTTCCTTCTCGTTTTAGATCCGGATGTTCTTCTTCTTCTATAACAATTAACAAATCGCCATTTATTCCTCCGCGAGGAGCAGCATTACCTTTACCGCTCATGCTTAATTGCATTCCTTCTGCAACGCCCGCAGGCATGTTAATGGTTATTACTTCTTCTTCTCTAACGATCCCATCACCATGGCAAGTATTACATTTGTCTTTTACTATCCTGCCTTCACCACTACATGCATTGCAAGTGGTTTGTGTTTGCATAGCACCTAAAATTGTTTGTTGCACACGCGTAACAACCCCGCTACCATTACATTGCTTACAGGTATCGTATTGGCCATTCTTAGCTCCGCTGCCGCTGCACGTTTTACAACTAACATGTTTATTTACTTTTATTTTCTTTTCTGCTCCGTTAGCAATTTCTTTTAAAGTTAATTTAACTTTAACACGTAAATTACTTCCTCTGTTCACTCTTCGTCCACCGCCTCTAGAGCCACCATTACCACCACCAAAGCCAAAACCGCCACCAAAAATATCTCCAAACTGACTGAATATGTCATCCATATTCATTCCGCCATGACCATGCCCTCCGCCTGAAGCACCGCCAACTCCGGCGTGTCCGTATTGGTTGTAGCGTTGACGTTTTTCGGGATTACTTAAAATTTCATAAGCTTCTGCCGCTTCTTTAAATTTTTCTTCAGAGGCTTTGTCGTCCGGGTTTTTATCGGGATGATATTTGATAGCGAGCTTACGATACGCTTTTTTTATTTCGTCTTCGCTTGCATTTTTTGTAATTCCAAGTATTTCGTAAAAATCTCTTTTTGCCATATTATATTTATTGGGCTATTACCACTTTAGCAAAGCGTATAACTTTATCTCCTAGTTTGTATCCTTTTTCAACTTCATCGATCACTTTTCCTTTTTGGGATTCATCCGCAGCCGGAATATGAGTAATTGCTTCCATAGTATCAGCGTCAAATTGCGTGCCTATACTTTCAAAAGCAGTTAAGCCTTTGTTTTGGGTAATATTTTTTAATTTATGTGATATAAGCTGAATACCCTCTTTAACGGCGTTAATATCCGTTACAGTCTCATTTGCTTTTATAGCCCTATCCAGATCGTCGATGGCGGGTAAAATAGCTTTAAAAACATCTTCGGCAGCGGTTTTAATTATATCTGATTTTTCTTTTACAGTACGTTTTCTGTAATTATCAAATTCAGAATAAAGACGTAGATATCTTTCATTTAATTCTTTTATTTTAGAAAGATTATCCTCATTAGAATTATTACTGGTAGTTTCGTCAGTTTTTGATGCGTTTTCAGCCTTATTGTCAGCCTCTACACTAGTATCGTTGTTTTCTAAATTCTCTTCGGGTAGGCTATTTTCGTTGTCCTGCATGATGTTTCTTAAATTAAAATAGTTTTTCACCAATAGTAAATCAATTATTTTGCCATATTTATTTGTAGGTAGTTTTGTCAGTTTCTATAAACCAAAAATTCAACCCTTCGGTTTTGTTTATGGTCGGCATCTGAGCAATCTGTATTTGCTTTACAAAGTTTACGTGGCTGAGATTTACCCTTTGGTATAGTTTTTATTCGGGTAGTATTAATACCATTTTTAACTAAATAATCCTTAATAGTTTTGGCTTGCTTGATGGTAAGATCCATAGTTGCCTTTTCATCAGATTTTGAGTCGGAATGCGTGCTAATATTTAAATAGAGATCTTTATTTTTTTGCAACATTAATAAAATAGAGTGCAGATCTTGTTCATCCTTAGCTGTTAAGCCAGCGCCATTATTTAAAAAAGATAAATTTCTAACAACATTTATCTTATCTATTGATCCGTTTAAAGATTCATCTGCATTTTCATCTGATAGCTTATATATTATGTTTGACGACACATAAAATTCGATACCATTATTGGATGTTCTGCCATCAGCAATATGGTCGCCTGCATTGCTATATAAAGCATATGGATCTAAAGTGGCATTTTCATTTATATTATCAATTTTTATAATGAGATCCTGATTTAATTTAATATCAAAAAAAGTAAATGCTCCCTTTGCGTTAGTTTTTGTGGTGGCAACCGTGTCATAATAATTATCAAATAAATATAGTTTTGTTTGTTTTAGGATTTCACCTTTACCGCTAGAGATATCAATAGTTCCGGTAATATCTTTTTTTATGGGTAAAAAATTTTTCTTTTCATCTAATAATTCTTCGATTAAATTAAGTTTTGGATTTACGGCAATAATAATTCCTTTTTCATCTATTAATATATCAGTTGGTAATGTAGTTATTCCGAATTTTTTGCAAACATCATCATTAAATCCTCTTGCGGCAATTGCGTTAATAAAATTTACAAGCGAATCTTTTTTCACTTCTTCAATCCATGTTTTTTTATCACTTTGTACGCAAACAGCTATTAATTCAAAACCGCTTGCAGTTTTATACATTGCATCTTTATAACGTCCTGCAAGCCTATTAAGTGATTTGTTTTTTGATTTTGAGTTGGAGACTGTGGTACTCCAAAAATGTAATAGAATAGCACGGTTCAAATAGGGCATTGAAAAACTTTGAAGAGAGTTTTGCCATAGATTTAAAACAAAACCCGGAGCTTGATCTCCAGGTTTTAGTAACGACTGTGTCTGCGCATTTGTTTTAAAAAACAGACAAATAATAAGTAAAAAAAATATTTTTTTCATTACTCTGCAAGCTGTTTTTCTAGAGCAATAATTAACTTTTCTTTGGTTAAATTTTTATCTATAATAATCCCTTTATCATTAATTAAAACGTTGGATGGTATACCTTGCACGCCATAGTGCTGCGCAGCATCATTATCCCAAACTTTCAAGTCACTTACATGATACGGCCAAATTAGTCCATCCTTTTCGATTGCTTTTTTCCAAAGACCTTTATCTGCGTCAAGAGAAACGCTGTAAATAGTGAAACCATTACCGTTTTTAAATTTTTTATCTTTAAATCGAGTATAAGCTTTAACAACATTGGGGTTTTCCATTCTACAAGGGCCGCACCAGCTCGCCCAAAAATCTATTAAAACCAATTTGCCTTTTAAGGAAGAAAGTTTGATAATGCTATCGTTTAAATTATTTTGTGCAATTTCGGGCGATTGATTCCCTAAATTTAATCCAATTGTTGGCTCAACTGTTTCGCCCGGCAAAGGGGTTACTATTCCCGATGGTTTAATAGGTACGGCGGTAGTTGTAGATTTTTTTTTGTTTGAGCATGAAGCTAAAAAAAATATACTTAAGCTTAAAAAAAGTATTAAATATTTCATTTGTCTTTTCTAATAATTTGCGCGCCAATAGCATTCAATCGTGTGTCGATATTTTGGTAACCTCTATCAATTTGATTGATATTAAAAATTACACTCTTACCTTTTGCACTCATTGCAGCTATAAGCAAAGCAACACCGGCTCTAATATCCGGGCTAGCCATTTGAATAGCGCGTAATTGCACTTTTCTATCAAGTCCCATTACTGTAGCTCTGTGTGGGTCGCATAAAATAATTTTAGCTCCCATATCTATAAGTTTATCTACAAAAAATAATCTGCTTTCAAACATTTTTTGGTGGATCAAAACATTACCACGTGCTTGTATTGCAGTAACTAATGCAATACTGATCAAATCTGGTGTAAAGCCCGGCCAAATAGCGTCGCTCACAGTAAGGATAGATCCATCTATGAATGTATCAATTTCATAATGTTCTTGCTCGGGAATAAAAATATCATCTCCTCTACGTTCCATTTTTACACCAAGTCTTCCAAATATTGTAGGAATGATACCTAAATTATCGTAACTCACGTTTTTTATTGTGATCTCTGATTGTGTAACTGCCGCCATTCCAATAAAAGATCCTATTTCGATCATATCCGGCAATATGCGATGCGTTGTGCCTTTTAACTCTTTTACACCTTCAATATTGAGTAAATTTGAACCAACGCCGGTAATTTTCGCACCCATACTATTGAGCATTTTGCATAGTTGTTGCAAATACGGCTCGCATGCTGCATTATAAATTGTTGTTATTCCTTCTGCTAAAACTGCAGCCATTACAATATTCGCTGTGCCCGTTACAGAGGCCTCATCAAGCAACATGTAGGTGCCTTTCAAGTTTTTTCCTTCTACTTCATAAATCTCGCTATCGCTATGGTAATTGAACTTGGCGCCCAATGCCTCAAAGCCAATAAAATGGGTGTCTACACGTCTTCTTCCAATTTTATCACCCCCCGGTTTAGGCATGTAAGCCTTACCAAATCGTGTTAGCATTGGGCCAACGATCATCATACTACCCCTTAAACTCCCACCTTTCTTTTTAAACTCAGGCGATACCAGGTAATCAATATTAACGTCATCAGCTTGAAAGGTGTACTCCTCATGGCCTGTTTTTTCAACCTTTACACCTAATTCCGCGAGCAGTTCAATTAATTTATTTATATCTACAATATTGGGAATATTACTGATAATTACTTTTTCCTTTGTCAGTAAAACTGCACAAAGTATCTGTAGAGCCTCATTTTTAGCTCCTTGCGGGATAATATCACCTTTTAGTTTATGTCCGCCTTCTACTTCAAAAATTGCCATAAGAAAGTATTAAAATTTTCTAGGGTTTTTATGTTTATGATTGTTGTTTTTGTGTTTAGGGTTTTTGTGGAAGAATTTTTTCGTTCCGCGTAAATCCTGATGTGAGCTTAAAACGGTATTCTCATCTAATTTTAATTCTCCGCCTGATAATTCTGCTAAATTTTTAAATATCACATCGTCCGGAACGGAATCTTTATTCCAATTGAAGTAAGATTTTTTTAAATGGTTCGCTATTTGGCGAGTCAACTCTTTTCTTTCTGCGCCTTCAGGCAGTTCCTTTGCCTTTTTTATAATATCCTCAATAGTTTTGCCGTAATGTTTAAAACGAATTTTACCCTTCGGGTAATCTAAAATTTTCGGTTTTTCTTTAAATGTTTCCGGACTTGGAATGGTATATGGACTATCAACATCTAATTTAAATTGTGAAATAATAAATAAATGATCCCATAATTTATGGTTATAGTCTGATATATCCCTTAAATGAGGGTTTAATTGACCCATTACTTGTATTATTGCTCGCGCACATAAGTTGCGCTCCTCACGATCCTTTAAGTTGCAGCAATATTCTATCATACCTTGGATATTTCGCCCATATTCAGGAATGATTAATCTATCTAATTGTGTATTATACTCCATCTCTTAATTATAGTGCTTAAAGGTACTTAAATTTGGTGTTTACTCAACTTGAATGTCTTTTTTATTAAGCATTCGTTTGTTAGTAACAATTTCAAGGTCTAAAAAATATTTTTTCGTTGCTGAAAACTATTTTTAGACTAATCGTAAAAAATCAACTTCAAATTGGTGTAAATTATTGTTATAAATAGTTGTTGGATAAAAAAGAAGTAGTATCTTTGCCCTCCCGTTTTTTGAGTAAGTATAGAGAGTTAGAAATTATTAGAATAAGATCTAAAAAAAAGATTAATTTTTTTTAAAAAAGATTTGGTGGTTACAAAAAGTATATGTACTTTTGCACCCCCCGAAACGAAATAGGCAGAAAGAGCGAGCAGGGAAATACGTTCAGATTGACATTTTAAATAAGGAGTACAGGAGTCTCAACGTAAGAGAATCTTCTGGATCGCCGGAAAAAGATAA
>JALHPG010000114.1 GCA_022842625.1 Bacteroidia bacterium
TTTTATACTAGCGTTGTTTTTATTAGTTGGATACAAAACAAAATTCGCAACACTGTTAGTTTGGCTGCTTACCATCTCACTGCATAACCGTAATTTATTCGTATTGCAGTCGGGCGACGATCTGTTACGCTTAATTTTGTTTTGGGGACTATTTCTACCTTGGAATGCTTATTATTCATTAGATTCAAAAAACGGCAGCGTCCAGCAAAAACAAAACACTTTGGCTAATATTGGTTATTTGTGTTTAATTGCCTCGGTCTATTTTTTTACAGTATGCTTAAAAACCAGTGCGGAGTGGCGCAGCGAAGGAAGTGCCATTTATTACGCCTTAAGCCTGGAGCAAATTCGTTTACCAATGGGAGATTTACTATATCAATTTCCGTTCCTAATGAAATTACTTACCTGGTTTGTTTTTTATATAGAATTAGCAATCCCTGTTTTAATTTTATGGCCAAGTAAAAAAGGAAATTTACGTTTGATTGCCTTCGTGCTATTGTTAATGTTACATATTGGTATCGGCCTGACGCTTTATGTTGGTCTTTTTTTTATTATAAATATCATAACAAGCATTGGTCTTCTACCAAGGTCGGTAATGGATAAACTGGAAACAAAATTTAAACTGACAAAAAACAAATTCTGCGGAGGAATAAAAAAAACAACATCATTAAAATATATAACAAATAGCATTTGTATAATGGTAATTGGCGTAAGCATTATTATTAATTTAAGCGCCGTAAAATGGTTTAGTTACGAATTAAGGCAAGAAGTTTGGTATCCGGTAAATGTATTCCGTTTAGATCAGTTTTGGGGAATGTTCTCGCCAAGTATTTTAAAAAAAGACGGCTGGTTCGTTTATCACGGGGTGGACTCTGTTGGTCGCCAACACGACCTTTACCGCGATAACGATTATGTAGATTATAAAAAACCAGAGCATGTAGTAAAAATGTATAAAAGTGATCGCTGGCGTAAACTGGCAGAAAACATGCAGAGCGATAATTATACATTTTTGCGTCCGCAATACTGTCGTTATATTTTAAGAGAGTGGAATAAAAAACATCCGGATAAAAAAATGGTGATGCTTCATTTTTATTTCATGGAAAAAATGAATTTACCCGATTATAAAACAAGTGAAATAAAAAAGAATTTATTTTGTGTGTGTAATGACAATTAATTTCCATCAGATAAAGCAATACATAAAACACTACTTCGCTGCAAAGCGCAATGGCCATGGCGTGCACTCACCTTTTGCCTATGAATTGTGCGAACAGGTTTTTTATAATCATAGTCATTTTTATGATTTTGACGAACTAAAAAAAATACGCTCAACCTTGTTGGCAAATGAAACTGAAATTAGCATTGAAGATTTTGGGGCGGGATCAAAAACATTTTCATCCAACAACCGAAAAATAAGCGAGCTTACAAAAAAAGGAACAAGTACAAGCAAACAATCGGAAACACTATACAAGCTCATTAATTTTTTAAACTGTAAAACAAGTATTGAACTGGGAACTTCAATTGGTTTAAATACATTATATATGGCTAAGGCCAATAAAAACGGACAAGTGATTACAATTGAAGGCAGTAAGCACCTTTTTGAATTTGCAACAGAGCTTGCAGCAAAAAATAAAGTAACCAACATAAAATTCATCCACTCAAAATTTGATGAAGCCTTACCGCAAGTTTTACAAAACATAAATTCACTCGATCTTTTTTATGTAGACGGCAATCATACTTATGAGGCAACCCTCAACTATTTTAAATTAGCTTTAAGTAAAAAAAATAACACCTCTGTATTTATTTTTGATGACATCTACTGGAGCAAAGGAATGACAAGCGCCTGGGAGGAAATAAAAAAACATCCTTCGGTTACATTAAGTATTGATGCTTTTTATTTTGGCTTAGTGTTTTTTAGAGAAGAAGTAAAAGAAAAAGTGGATCTAAAGTTCTATATATAACGAAACATTAAACTCAACTATTTAAAACCCAAAAATTGCTTTAAGAAATTAAAAAAACTATATTTATCTTAAAATTAAATATCATGAAAAAATTTTTACTTTTTGTTTCGGTATTCGCAACCACATTTATAAACGCACAAAACTTTTCGGTTAGTGCAAAAACCGGTGATAACGAATTAGATGTTTCACTTTCAAATATCAATACTAACGCAAAAGCAGATATCAACTTATTTAAAAAGGACCTGAGTATTGAATTCAATATTGGCGAACAAAAAATTGACAAAATGCTGGAGATTCAAATGTCACCGGCAGATATTTTTATGACCTTACAAGTTGCAGATATTGTAAAAAAAGACCCCGATGTAGTTTGCGAATCCTATAAAAAAAATAAAGATAAAGGCTGGGGTGTAATAGCTAAGGAACTTGGTGTTAAACCCGGGTCTCCGGAATTTCATGCATTAAAAGGCAAAGCAAAGAATAAAAAAGAAAAAAAGAATGGAAATGGAAATGGAAATGGGCAAGGAAAAGGAAACGGCAAGGGTAAAGGTAAAAACAAATAAACTTTTTGGTTATTGATCCTTTTACTCTGCTCTATTTATCGAGCATCTTTTCAAAATCATCTTCGCTAATAATTTTAACCCCAAGTTTTTCTGCTTTTTTTAATTTTTCGGGTCCCATATTATCGCCCGCTAATAAATAAGAAGTCTTGCCGCTAATAGACCCTGAATTTTTACCGCCGTTAAATTCAATTAATTCTTTTAATTGATCACGACTGTGTTTATTAAACACACCACTAATTACAAATGTTAAGCCGTTTAATTTATCGCTACCGGCTTGTTGTTGCTCTTCACTTAATTCAAATTGCAAACCTGCGTTTTTTAATCGCTCAATAATATTTTTGTTTTTTTCGTCGGCGAAAAAATCGGCAATACTTTCAGCAATAACTCCCCCTACTTCATCTGTTTCTAACAACTGTTCTTTTGTTAAACCCATCAAAGCATCTAATGATTTTACTTTCTTTGCAATTTTTTTCGCAGTGGTTTCTCCAACATGTCTTATACCAATTGCATACAACACACGCTCAAAAGGCACATTCTTACATGCTTCCAAACCTTCTATTAAATTATTGGCAGATTTTTCAGCCATTCTTTCTAAAGGCAATAACTGTTCTTTTTTAAGATCAAAAAGATCTGCAATGTTTTTTACTAAACCTGCTTTAAAGAGTTGATCAATAGTTTCGCCGCCTAAACTATCAATGTTCATAGCCTTTCGCGAAGCAAAGTGTTCCATCTTTCCAATTACCTGTGGAGGACATTCCATTTCATTCGGACAAAAATGATTGGCTTCGCCCTCGTCACGTATTAATGGCGTTCCACATTCAGGACAATGTGTAATGTATTTTGTTGGATTAGTATGAGCTTGGCGTTTTGTAAGATCAACACCAATAATTTTCGGAATAATTTCGCCGCCTTTTTCTACGAAAACAAAATCTCCAACACGTACATCTAATTTTTCAATAATATCTGCATTATGTAATGATGCTCGCTTTACTGTTGTACCGCCTAATGCAACCGGTTTTAAATTTGCCACCGGTGTAATTGCACCCGTGCGACCAACCTGATAGGTGATCTCCAACAATTCGGTTGAAACCTGCTCGGCTTTGAATTTATAGGCAATGGCCCAGCGAGGGGATTTAGCTGTAAAACCTAATTGTAATTGCTGTTTGTAATCATTCACCTTTATAACAATTCCATCAATATCATAAGGTAAATTAAAACGTTCTTTATCCCAATACTCAATAAATTCTAAAACTTCATTAATGTTATCGAGTAATTTTGAATGCTTACTTACATTAAAACCCCATGACTTTGCGGCGTTTAAATTTTCGAAATGACTTTTAAAAGGCACTTCTTCACCTAACATATAATACACAAAACAATCTAATCTTCGGCTCGCAACAACAGAGCTGTCTTGCATTTTCATGGTGCCGGAAGCTGCATTACGAGGGTTTGCCAGAGGAGATTCGCCAATTTCTTCACGTTCTTTATTTATTTCATCAAAAATAGTTCGCGGCATAAATATTTCGCCTCTTATTTCAAAAGACGAAGGAAAGTTTCCTTTTAATTTTAATGGAATAGACCGAATTGTTTTAGCATTAGTTGTCACATCATCGCCCTGTACCCCATCGCCGCGAGTTACCGCTTGAACTAATTGGCCATTCGTATAATTTAAACCAATAGATAGACCATCAAATTTTAATTCACAAACATATTTAACTGTGCTAGATGAAAATAGATCTGCCGATTGAAGTCCTAAACCTTCCTGAACTCTTCTGTCAAAATCGATCATATCTTCGGTGCTATAGCTATTAGATAGAGAAAGCATCGGATAGGTATGTTTAACCGACTTAAATTCTTTTGTGATAGCGCCGCCAACACGTTGACTGGGAGAAGTAGATAATAATAATTCGGGAAATTGATTTTCAAGAGCGATCAGTTCTTCCAGCAATTTATCAAATTCAAAATCGCTGATAGTTGGTTTATCATTCACATAATAATTATGATTATGTATTTCAATTTCTGAAGATAATTCTTTGATGCGTTTTTCTGCGTGAACCTTATCCATAAACCAAATTAAAATTTTAGCAAATTAATTATTTTGGTGAGATATAACTCATCTATGTTATCAAAACATTTTAATGTATCGCTATCTACATCTAAAACACCAATAACAGTATTTTGTGTATCAATTAACGGTAACACTATTTCGCTTTTACTTAATGAACTGCAAGCAATATGTCCCGGAAAAGTCTCAACATCATCTACAATAATAGTCTCTTTTTTTAACCACGAAGTTCCGCAAACTCCTTTCCCACTATTAATACGAGTACATGCAACCGGACCTTGAAATGGCCCTAAAACTAATTGATCTTTTTTTACCAAATAAAAACCCACCCAAAAAAAATCCATTCCATATTTTAGAGCAGCGCAAATGTTGGCCATGTTGGCTATAAAGTCAGTCTCTCCATCCAGTAAAGCTTTTATTTGAGGGATAAGCTCAATATATTTTTCTTCTTTTGTAGTTGCTGTTAATTTTAAATCTTCGGCCATGTTTAATTCCGTTTAGTTACAAATTTATGTATCTTTAATTCTAAAATATATAAAAATGAAAAAAATATTAGCAATTGCGTTATTTGGTTTAGCTTTTGGAACAAAAGCACAAACTATTGAGTCAGGAAGTCACTCAACAACAGGTTATGTAAAATCAGATGGGACGATTGAGAACAGCAGTCACTCAACAAAAGGCTACATTAAAAGCGACGGCACCATTGAGAACTCATCACACTCTACCATTGGCTACATTAAAAGTAATGGTACAATTGAAAACAGCAGCCACAGCACAGTTGGTTATGTAAAAAGTGATGGAACGGTTGAAAACTCTTCGCACTCTACCATTGGTTATATAAAAGATAATGGCACAGTTGAAAACTCATCGCACTCTACGATCGGACATGCAAGTGGTGTAAAAAAAGAATGGGCTGCGGTTGTATTCTTCTTCTTTAAATTCTAATTATTCGGGATGGAACGCAGATGACACTGATCAAACAGATTATCACAGATCATTTATTCGTGAAAATCTGTAAGATCCGTTTTATCTGGGTTCTATCACGATAAGTTAAATGATCAACTGCAACCCATCAACTGCCAACTCAATGTTGGCGGGTAATTCTTTAGAAACCGCTTCGTGCAAACCTAATTGATGAGAGATATGGGTGAAATAAGCCTTTCTGGGCTTTAATTCTTTTACCAATTCAATTGCTTCTTCAAATGTAAAATGCGAAACATGAGGCTCTCTTCTTAAAGAATTAAGAACTAACACATTTAAATTTTTCAATTTTCCTTTTTCAGCTTCTGAAATAAAATTAGCATCTGTCACATAGGCAAAATCATTCACACGAAAACCTTTAACCTGCATTTTATAATGCAGCACATTAATAGGCTCCAATAAAATATCACCAACATAAAAAGGTTCATCCTCAAAATCTATTACATTAATTTCGGGGATGCCCGGATATTTTTCTTCCGAAAAAATATAAGCAAACTCACGATGCAAAGCTTTTTGAACTCTGTTTGTAGCATAAACAGGCATCACCATTTTATTTATAAAATTAAAAGATTTAACTTCATCCAAACCTGCAATATGATCTTTGTGTTCATGCGTAAATACTACAGCATCTAATTTTTTTATTTTCTCTCGTAACAATTGATACCTAAAATCAGGACCCGCATCAATGATCACTCTTGTTTTTTCTGTTTCAATTAAAATAGAAGAGCGTAAACGTTTATCGCGCGGATCAAGACTAGAGCATACCTCGCAATCACATGCCACAATTGGCACCCCTTGCGAGGTACCTGTTCCTAAAAAAGTAATTTTTATTGACACAATAATTAATTTAAAGAAGTAAGTTAGCTTAAATACTAAAAGAAAAATAAATTAATTTTTACTTTTTATTAAATATTTATTTTGATCAAAATTATAGGTTAATCCAATTACAAAACGGCCGGCGTTAGACAGCTGCTGACTTGATACCCTTTCATAAACATTAAACTGATACGATGTATTTACAACAAAACTCTTGTAATTCAGATCTAAACTTGGCCCCAGCAATAGTAAATCAATATTTGTACCGGCCTCTAAATTACCATTAACAAGTAAACCTCTACTGTATTCGTAATTTGCAAAAACTGCCGGGAAGATCTTTAGATCCTTTATCTTTAATTTTGCAAATAAATTAAAAACCTGATTGTAGGAATTAGCAAATTTTTCTTTGTAATGATTTGTTCCATTGATCTTAAACATGCAGTTGGTTGCCACGCCCCACCATTTTCGGCTCAACATATAATTCACATAATAAAAATGATCTAAACTACCTGTACCATTTTGATTTAGTAAGGACATTCGATTGAGTTGAGCGTTTTGTTTATCAGATATTCCCACAGGAAATTTTATTCCCGCACCTACTATCATGCGTTGTTTTGTAACAAAACCATTTAGGCGTTTTATTAAATGATACCCGGAAAACAAAGTGGGGTCAGAAACACCCGTATTAGAACCTTTTTGCCCATCGTATTTTGTTTTAATTTGTTGAAAAGGAAAAATAAAATTCAATTCCCAACTTGGATGCAAAAAATACTTCCCGCGTAATTCGAACACTTTGTATGTTTCAAAATCTTTACTGGAATGATTTTTAATTTCCATTGCAGAATCGCCGTTAAAAACAGACGGATCATGCATTGTTTTATATGCCCCGGGCAATAAAAAGCGCGCTGTTTGCTGGTAATTGCGATAACCATTAAAAACTCTGTAACGATGCAGGAGTGTTAACTGACTTTGATTATCGTAAGGAGTTATACCCATATAACTTCCGCACATATCACAGGCAATAATAGATATAGTAAAAAATAAAAATAGTGTACTTATAATAAATTTCATAATGATCAATTTTAAAATTGATCATTATGCATTTTAAACCTAACTGATTGAGCTCTTATTCAGTAATTGCTAATTCAATTTCAACAGTTTCTTTATTCCTTATTTTTACAGGTGCACCACCGCTAACAATAGAAGGCGGAGGAACATCATCATCGAAGCCAGTGGCATACAAATAATAATCGCCTTTATAACAGCTTATCTTATAATTTCCAAGATCATCCGCAACTACTTTATCGTCATACAATGAAACGTTAGTGCCGGGAAATTCTTTTGCATTAAATTTTATATAAACAATTGCTTTGCCAATTATTTTTGCGTGATGCTTAACAGTACCTTTTATTATACCCGTACCGCCCAATTCGTTTTTTTTACATGAAAAAAAAGCAAGGCTAATAAAGAATAAACTATAAATAATATGTTTCATTTTTTATTAATTAGGATCAGCAAACCGTCTGTCTGCTAAAAGTTTATAATCGGTTAATGTATTTAAGAAAGCAATTATATCTTGCTTATCTTGAGTAGATAGTGGCAAACCGCTATTTTGTAATAAAGGATCGAGATTAACCAAATTAGGTTTTACATTTGCATAATGATCTAAACATTCTTGTAATGTATTAAAGCGCCCATCGTGCATGTATGGCGCAGTTTTTGCGATATTTCTTAAGCTTGGTGTTTTAAATTTGAATCTATCTTGTGCTTCGCCGGTAATATGCGCCCTGCCGGTATCGTTTATAAACGGATTTACGGCCAAACCATTACTTCTGAAGCTAAAATCAGTAAACAAAGGCTCTTTATGACAGGTGTTACAATTTGTAAGGAATAAATTATAACCTCTAAGTTCGGCATCTGATAATTCTGCATTGCTTTCGCGACGTTTATAAAGATCGAACTTACTGTTATAAGAATACATTAAACCCATAAATTGTGCCATTGCTCGTAACATATTTTGACTATTTACAGTCTCTGTTCCAAATGCTTTTTTAAATAAATTTTTATATTTACTTGAAGCCTGCAACTTGGCAATAACCGGATTAATATCAGCACCCATTTCTAAGGTATTAGTGATTGGGCCAAGCGGCATCACCTCTATATGATTTATACCACCATCATGCATAAAATTAGGATGCCAGTTTAAATTAAAAATCCCGGGAGCGTTTCTTATTCCAACGCGATCATAAATGCCATGACTTAGATCATGATCGGCGTGAGCGAAAGCAGCAGATTGCTGATGACAACTGCCACAAGATATAGTACTATCAACACTCAAAATTGGATCATAAAACAGGGCTCTGCCTAGTACAAATTTATCTTCAGTAATAGTATTTACACTAAACGAATAAACCGGTTGAGGCCAACCCGCCGGGACAACCTCAACCAAATTATTTGCAGGCAACGGCTCTACTATTCTCGGGTCAACTTTACACGACGCAAAAATTAAAACACCAAACAAAAAAAATATATTCGCAATTTTATTCATTAATTTTTTTAATTTGTAATGTAACCAAAACCAAACATGTCTGCGTAATTATCCGCATACATTTTTGCATTTACACCGGCCGCCATCTGGTAATACTGCGTAGCAACATCAATTAATGTTGGGGTTTTGAAAAATTCATTAATATCAACCGATAAATGAACCTTTGGCGTTGTGCCTGAAGATACATTTGCTGTTGGACTGCCGAAATTTAAATTGTAATTACGTTGGGTTTTGTTTACTCCGGAATAGCCACCAATGTGATAAACCAATGACTTGTTAGAGGCGCCTGACTGTGGAGACGACCCCTCTAGCTTAAACATCACATAACCACTCGACCAATTCCAATACATTCCGTTTGCCTGAGATAAAGCCCCGGTTTGAGCGCCTGAAGCACTTCTAGCACTATCTACACCTAACATAAACGAAATAGATTTATATGACGCAAAAGGTACATTTGTTAATGTTAAAACTGTTGAAACGGGATTTGATGCATCAAGTAAGTAGTAACTTTCCGGCTCCACAAAAGTAGAGTTATCATTTTTGGTTATCACAATATTACTAATGTAATACTTCAACTTAGTTACTTTAAACGTATCTAGTTTAGGATTTACATAATTTTGATTTAAAACCAAAGGAGTAGCTCCAACTAAATGATCAAATTGAATTTTTAACGAACCTGTTGTTGCAACCGGAGTTGGTTCAGGAGTTGGTTCCGGTTCTTTTGTATCTTTTTTACAAGAAATAAAGCCTAAGAATAATGCAATGGTTGTAAATTTTATAATCGCTTTCATAATATAATTTTTTAATAGTTTTTGATGATCAATAATGGCAAAACCAAATATCATCAAGTAATAAAGTTAATTAATTTTTTTTAAAATAAAACACGTAAATACATCATTTAACACATACAAAAACTAATAAAAGTTAATGCATTGATTAAACAAGATGAAAAAATAATTTTAGAAATAACAGATTTTTATGCGGTTGGAGGTTTAAACAAAACCGTTACTTCTCCTTTTTTGAGTTTAGCCTCAAAAGTTGTTTTTAACACTTTACTAAATGAATTTGGAGGGTAAAATTTTAATGCTGTTACAATTGCTTCTTCCACCTTTGTGATCTTGATCTCAGAATTTGGAGTTTTTGATGATCCAGGCTCTTCTTTCTCACTTAAATTCACCAACTCTTTTTCCATGGCGCATTTTCCTTTACAGCAAGAATCTTCTTCTTCTTTATTCTCACATAAAACCTCGGCATAATAGTCTTGGTTAATAAAATAGCCTACACACACCTGCAACTTAGCGAAAATGGAAAATAAGAGAGAAAAAAGTAGTATGAATGAAATCAGCCTCACGGCATAAAAGTAATATATTAACAAACAAATAATGTATTTTTTAACGATTTATTAATAAAAATGGTAGTTTTTTAAAAAATCTTATCTTTGCAGCCTAACTAACACAAACAAAAATATGATCTATTTGGATTTTGAAAAACCAATTCAGGATTTAGAGGAAGAAATTACCAAGCTAAAAGAAGTTGCTTCTAAAAGTAAGGTAGATCTTTCTGAAAAAATCAAAGAAATGGAAAGTCATATTACCGCTAAAACCAACGAACTTTATTCTAACCTTAGCCCTTGGCAACGCGTACAAGTAAGCCGTCACCCAGAGAGACCTTATACTTTAGCCTATATTGATTCTGTTTCAAACAAATCATTTATTGAGTTACATGGCGACAGAACTGTAGGCGATGACAAAGCAATGGTTGGTGGTTTTGGTGATATTGACGGGCAAACCGTTATGTTTATTGGTCAGCAAAAAGGTATCAATACAAAAATGCGTCAGATTCGTCGTTTTGGGATGGCTAATCCTGAAGGATACCGTAAAGCTTTACGCTTAATGAAAATGGCCGAAAAATTTAACAAACCTATTGTTACTTTTATTGATACTCCGGGAGCTTATCCTGGACTAGAAGCTGAGGAACGTGGACAAGGAGAAGCAATTGCCCGTAATTTATTAGAAATGGCGCAATTAAAAGTACCGGTTATTTGTATTATTATTGGCGAAGGTGCCAGTGGTGGCGCATTAGGAATAGGTATAGGAGACAAAGTATTGATGCTGGAAAACACCTGGTATTCGGTTATTTCGCCGGAATCATGTTCATCTATTTTATGGCGCAGCTGGAGTTTTAAAGAACAAGCGGCCGATGCACTAAAATTAACAGCAGATAATATGAGTAAAAACGGCCTGATCGATGGCATTATAAAAGAACCAATGGGCGGCGCTCATCGTAATCATGAAGAAATTTTTGCAACCGTAAAACAAGAAATTTTAAAACATCTAGCAACACTAAATAAATTAAACCCTGAAGAAAGAATTGATCAACGCATCAATAAATTTTCGGCAATGGGTGTAGTGCATGATCTAGAAGAGGCTGCGGCAGCTGAAGCTTAAAAAAATAACTATTTACAATTAATAATTTAAAATTTATCATTTAAAATGGCAGACACAGGCGATATCAATGTAGGTTCGATCATAAGATTTAATGGC
>JALHPG010000115.1 GCA_022842625.1 Bacteroidia bacterium
ATCTTTTGGATTATTCTTTTCAACTTCGCGGTATGTATTAAGAGCACCAACAAAATCTCCGGCATACATTTTTTGCTTTGCAATTACCATTTTAGCAGCATCGCCGGCATCAGTGAACACGTTTGTTTTCTTATCTTTTTTGTCTTTTTTCTCAGTTTCTTCTTGCCCAAAAGACGTTAATGAAAGGGCTAAAAATAATATTAATAAATTTTTCATAATGGATATTTTGTACCAAACTCTAAAATACAATTAAATTTTAAGATAGATAGCTATTTTTAAAAAAGTTTTTTTAACTTTATGTAATGAAGACACCTTTACAGTTAATTTTTTTAAGTTTTTTATTTTGCTTTTTAAGTTTAAAATATAAAGCACAATCTCCAACTTGGGCACAGGATATTGCACCTATTTTATATTCTAATTGTACCAGCTGCCATCATACCGGCGGCTTAGCGCCAAATTCGTTAATGTCATATACCGATGCTTATAATTTTAGGTTTATGATAAAACAATATGTAGACAGTAATTATATGCCGCCATGGCCACCGGATCCTCAATACAAGCACCTTGCACATGAACGTGTTTTATCTGTAACGGATAAGAATAAGATAAGCCAATGGGTTTTAGGAGGTGGGCAACAAGGGAATGCTGCAGGTGCGCCAACTCCGCCAACTTATACCAACACTGCAACCCAACTTAGTTCGATCGATTTTACCGGTAAAATGCAGAATTATATGGTTAATACCGCTAACGACCTATACCGTTGTTTCGTTATTAATACCAATTTTTCGGTGGATAAATTTGCTGCTGAAATTGAAGTTAAACCGGGAAATTCTTCAATTGTGCACCACGTGTTAGTATTTGAAGATACTACTGCATTAATTAAACAAAAAGACAGCTTGGATCCGGGTGCAGGCTATACCTCGTTTTTTGGGACAGGCAGTAACGATTCCAGGTTAATTGGCGAATGGGTTCCGGGAACTGCGCCTATTAAATTTCCCAATTTAATGGGAGTTAGATTAAGAAAAAACACACGCATCATTTTACAAATACATTATCCGCAAGGAACTTATTTGAAGTTAGATAGTACACGTGTTAATATTAAATTTGCAACCAATACAACTTCACCCTTATTTAGAGAGGTATTTTTAGCACCACTGCTAAGCGAAACAAATCTAATTAATGGCCCTTTGTCCATTCCACCTAATGTTGTAAAAACATTTACATCGGTATCAACTTTAACAACAACAGCTGCTCTGCCATTTCCGGCAATTACGTTGCTATCGGTAGCTCCACACATGCACCTCATAGGAAATAAAATGAAAGTATTTGCCCTTGAAAATGTTACCAACGACACACTACCATTGATAAATATTCCAAGATGGGATTTTAAGTGGCAAGGTATTTATAATTTCAGAAACCCAATTAAGGTGCCATTAGGAAGTAAATTAGTTTGCCATTCTGAATACGATAACAGGGCCAGCAACCCAAACAATCCTAATAATCCACCCCAAACAGTTAATCAAGGAGAATCGACAACTGATGAAATGAATTTAGTGTTTTTTGCGTTTACCTATTATTTTCCGGGAGACGAAAACATTATAGTAGACAGTTCTGATATTGTTGGAGTTAATGAAATGCAAAAAAACATTGCAAGCACATTACAACTGTTTAATGTTTTTCCTAATCCGGCAAAAAACCAGGCGCAACTAAATTATTTTGCTCCAACAAATTATTTAGCAAAAGCAAAAATTACAAATATTGAGGGAAAACTTATTAAGGAATGGCCTGTGACTATGCAAGAAGGTTATGGCGCCATTAATTTAAATATTGATAATCTTACAAAAGGTCAATATTTTTTAAGTATAGAAACAAAATCATTTACCAAAACAAAACAATTTATTGTTTATGAATAAAATTAAGCCCATTTTCCTTGGAATTGTTACCGTACTATTTTTTATGAATTGTGAAAAAAAAGTTGGGAAAACAGCCCCTTTACCGGCTCCTGCACCTGCAAATTTATGCGACAGCATTAAGTTTAATAAACACATAAAGCCAATTATTACTAATAATTGCGCAAAAAGTGGCTGTCATGTTTCAGGTTTTGGATCGGGAGACTTTACTACTTATGCCGGTTTAAATCTCAAAGTAACAAACGGAAAATTTAAATTAAGAGTGTTTGATTCACCAAACAATCCAATGCCGCCAAGCGGCATGCTTGCGCAAGCGCAGTTGGACAGCATTAAGTGCTGGTTAGATAAAGGCGCGCTAAATGATTAATTATTTTAATTCTTAAAACTAAAAAGGCCACTAATTATTAGTGGCCTTTTTTATAATGAATCTAGTTGCTCTTCTATAGATTTTATTTTATTTAAAGCGTCGCTTTCTTTTTTTCGTTCAACCTCAATAATTTCGGGTTTTGCATTGGCCACAAAACGTTCGTTAGATAATTTTACTTGTACAGATTTTAAAAATCCTTTATTGTATTCAAGCTCTTTAGTGAGGCGTTCTTTTTCCTCTGCAACATTTATGTTTCCTGTTAATGGAACAAAAAATTCGGCGTTTAAAACCATAAATCCAAAAGCCCCTTCAACTTTTTCTTTCGTATAACTATAAGATGAAAGATTTGCCAATTTTACGATCACGCTATCAAAGCTGCTATATTGCTCGCCAACATCCGACCTTTCTTTAACCTCTAATTTTTCTTTTGGCGAAATATTTTTTTGCTGACGGATATTTCTAACCTGAGTAACAACTTCTTTTAAAACTTCAAAAGGTTTTAATACCTCTTGATCTAAAGTTTTATTTTTTGGCCACTCAGCAACAATTATACATTCTTTTTCGGCTCTATCTTTAGTTAAATGCCAAATTTCTTCTGTTATAAAAGGCATCCAAGGGTGCATTATCTTTAATAAAGATTCTAAGAAATTGATGGTTGCTTCATAAGTGTTTTTATCAATAGGTTGTGATTTACCATCTATAAATTCCGGTTTAATTATTTCTAAATACCAAGCACAAAAATCATCCCAAACTAATTTATAAGTTGCCATTAATGCATCGCTCATTCTGTATTTTGAATAATGATCATTAATTATTTCTAATTGCTCAGATAATTTGTTTTCAAACCATTTGATAGCGGTTATAGAAGCTTGAGGCTGCTCACCGTTTCCAACTTCAAATCCTTTAATTAAACGAAATGCATTCCAAACTTTATTAGCAAAATTTCTTCCTTGCTCACAATAGCTTTCATCAAACATTAAGTCGTTCCCGGCAGGAGAGCAGAGTAGCATACCAACGCGCACGCCATCTGCACCATATTTTTCAATTAATTCTAAGGGGTCAGGTGAGTTACCTAAACTCTTACTCATCTTGCGCCCTTGTTTATCGCGTACAATTCCTGTTAAATAAACATTATTAAACGGCTTTAAACCTGTGTATTCTTTACCCGCAATGATCATACGTGCCACCCAGAAAAATAATATCTCGGGTGCAGTTACTAGATCATTTGTTGGATAATAATATTTTAGATCAGCATTTGCTTTGTCCCATCCGTTCTTTACAATGTTTGGATCAAAAACTGTTAAAGGCCATAACCATGAAGAGAACCAGGTATCTAAAACATCTTCATCCTGTTTAACCTCATCAATTTTTAATTTATCATTTAAAATTTTTAATTTATCAAAAGCTTCTTCTTTTGTTTTACAAACAACTGTATTTCCTTTTCCATCATACCATGCGGGAATTTGTTGGCCCCACCACAACTGACGGCTAATGCACCAATCGTGTACATTTTCCATCCAATGCTTGTAGGTATTTATAAATTTTTCCGGAATTAATTTTACGTCGTTATTTAAAACAGCGTCTAAGGCCGGTTTGCTTATTTCGTCCATTTTTAAAAACCACTGCATGCTCAAGCGTGGCTCAATTACTGCATCTGTGCGTTCGCTATAACCAACTTTGTTTTTTATTTCTTCGATTTTTTCAACTAAGCCTTGTTCTTGAAGATCTTTTACAATTTGTTTACGACAAGCAAATCTATCCATACCAACATATGCACCTGCAGCTTCGCTAATTTTTCCTTCCGGGGTTAAGGCATCAATAGTTGGTAATTTATATTTCTGACCAAGATTAAAATCGTTAATATCATGCGCCGGTGTTACTTTTAACGCACCGGTACCAAAACTTGCATCTACATACTCATCAAATATTATTGGAACAATTCTATTTACAATTGGAACAATTACATTTTTACCTTTTAAATTCAAGTAACGTTCATCTGCCGGATTAACGCATACAGCGGTATCTCCCATTATTGTTTCGGGTCGGGTTGTTGCAACAGTAATAAAATCATTAGAATTTTCGATCTTATACTTTACATAAACTAATTTGCTATTAGCTTCTTTATGAATAACCTCTTCATCACTAACTGCTGTAAGGCCTTGAGGATCCCAATTAACCATGCGCACACCACGGTAAATTTGCTTCTTATTATAAAGATCTATAAAAACATCTAAAACGGCATCGCTCAAATCAGCATCCATTGTAAACTTAGTGCGACTCCAATCGCAGCTGGCACCTAAACATTTTAATTGTTCTAAAATAATCCCTCCGTACTTTTCCTTCCAATCCCAAGCGTGTTTTAAAAAATCTTGGCGAGAAAGATCAGCTTTCTTAATTCCTTGATCGGCTAATAATTTTACCACTTTTGCCTCTGTAGCAATACTTGCGTGGTCGGTACCAGGCACCCAACAAGCGTTAAAACCAAGCATCCTTGCTCGGCGGATTAAAACATCCTGTATGGTATTATTTAGCATGTGCCCCATGTGAAGCACGCCTGTAACGTTTGGCGGGGGTATAACTATAGTATACGCTTTGCGGTGATCGGGAGTTGACTTAAAAAAGTTTTTCTCTGTCCAGTAAGGATACCACTTGCTTTCAGCCTCCTTGGGGTTATATGTCTTTGCTATCTCCATGTTAAAGTATCAAAAATTATTATGTTAAATTTCGCAAAAATACACAAACAATTGCGTGTATGTTCTATCTTTATGGCACGATTATGGTATAAATTTACAACAACAAAAAAACTTTATTATGAAAAAATTAATTTTAACATTAGGATTAGTAGCAGGATTATCTGCTTTAACTATTGCACAAGAAGTTCACAGTGCAAATGACGGTCATGGTCATGGAGCAACAACAGACAACGCAGCCCCTGCTAGTTTAGCTGATATTAAATTAGACAAAACTACCCATGATTACGGAAACATTAAGCAAGGTGATAACGGTGAGTGTGAGTTTAAATTCACTAACAACGGTAAAGAGCCATTAGTAATTACTAATTGCCAAGGAAGTTGCGGTTGTACAGTTCCACAATGCCCAAAAGAACCAATTTTACCGGGCAAAAGCGGTGTCATTAAAGTAAAGTATGACACTCAACGTGTTGGAGGTATCTACAAAACAGTTACTGTTAACTCAAACGCAAAAAGCGGAGCTCAAACTTTAACTATTAAGGGCAATATTGATGCTAAACCTGTTGAAGAAGCTTTCCCTCAAAACCCAACACCTCAAGGTGCTCCGGTTGAAAAGAAAGGTTAATAAATAATATCTAATATAACTGAACATGAAAAAGCTATTTTCTTTATTAGTAATGGTATTAGGCTTAAACTTTGGTTTAAGTGCTCAAGAATCTACTATTCCTAACCCAGATCCTAACGCACCGGACATAAAATTTGAAAACGAAGTTTTAGATTACGGTGTAATTGAATATGATGCTAACGGAATAAGAGAGTTTAAATTTACTAACATAGGAAAAACTCCTTTAACCATTACTTCTGTTACAGGAGAGTGTGGTTGTACTGCAACTACTATTGATGGTAAACCAGGTTGGCCTCAAGAACCAATTTTACCGGGAAAAGGCGGGGTAATTAAAGTGAAGTATGACACCAAGCGTGAAGGTCGTTTTGAAAAAAACGTTACCGTTACTTCAAACGCCAAATTTGCTACTAAAAAAATTCGTATCAAAGGTGAAATAAAAGCAAAACCTACTACCGGTGAAAATTAATAATAATACACTTAGTAAAAATCCCCTCGGTTACACCAAGGGGATTTTTTGTTTAAAAAAGATATTCTTTTTTATATTTCTAATATCTTCAACCTTGGTTGTTGCCCAGCCAAAAATGGAAATAAAGGATCCGAAGAAAAACTTTGGCGTTGTAAAAAAGGGAGAACTGATAAAGCTCGAATACGACTTTACAAATGTTGGCACCGAACCGCTAATAATTACTGATGCTGAAGTTAGTTGCTCATGCACTAGCGTGGATTATCCCAAACAGCCAATTTCACCCAATCAATCGGGTAAGATTATTGTAAATTTTGATACCAAAACAGTTTACGATAGGCAAGACCGTGTTATTATTATTAGGAGTAACGACCAAAAATCACCTTCAAAAATACGTTATAAAGGAAATGTTTTAAGAAAATAAAAAACCTTGAAACTTTATATTAATCCTTAACCTTTAATTGCCTATAAAACTCTGAGGCAATAATAGCGCTTGCCATGGCAGCGTTTAAAGATTCGGTACCGTTGGTTAAATGAGAAGGAATGGTAATAGGTTTATTAATAAGCTTTAAATTTTCATCACTAATTCCATTAGCTTCGTTACCTATAACAATTAAACCATTTTTTAATTTATCCTTATAAATGTTGGTGCCTGTTAAAACTGCACCATAAATATTGTCGATGCTACTTCCCTTTACAAGCCTTTCTAATTCGCAATAAACCACATTTACCCGTATAAATGCACCCATAGTAGATTGTATTACTTTTGGATTATAAAAATCACAAGTTGCGGGCGAACAAAAAACGCTTGTAACGCCAAACCAATCGGCCAAACGTAGAATAGTTCCAAAATTTCCCGGATCGCGAATATCATCTAAATAAAAAGAAAATCCGTTTTTAAAATCAAACTCCTGTTCAGGCACATTAAAATAATGGCAAAGAGCTATAACCTGATTGGGATTATTTTGTAAACTGATCTTTTGCAATTCCTCCTCGGTAATTTCAAAAAAATCGATATTTAATTGTCTTAATTGATCGTCATGAATGTATAAAAAATCTTTTGTTGCATATACACTTGACACAATTTCCCTTTTCTGAAGTAGTACCTCGGTTACAGATTTTACACCCTCCACAATAAACAACCTTTGATCGTCTCTTTGTTTTTTGAGGTGTAATGATTGTATTTCTTTTATTTGATTTTTACTAAGCATAATTTACCCTAAATTAGCATAATTAATTTAAGCACTTATAATTATTTACATAAAATATCTAACAGTCTGCATTTAAAAAAATTTATATCTGCTTTTCTTATTTTTTTGTTGGCTGAAATTTTTATTTCATGTAACCCCACAAAAAAATTATTGCCGCATGAATATTTACTTGAAAAAGTTGAGGTAATAAATGTAAAACAAACAGACCAGCAAAAGGAAAGTTTTGAGGCCTTCTTTCGCCAAAAACCAAACCGTAAATTATTTAGAAGCGTTCACTTTTTTGTTTGGTGGTATAATTTATTTGATGATGAAAAAATTAAACAAAAAAAGATACAACGAAATTTAAAATATGATAAAATTAATTCAGAAAGGGTTTTAAGTAGCGAGAAAAAAAATGAAGAAAGAGTTAAGAAGGGAAAAAAACCAAAAACACCAAAACTAAAAGATAAAACAAGTTCCTTATTTATTGAAAGCGTGCGAGATATTGGAGAGCCGGCAATAATTTTTGACTCATCACTTACAGAACAAACACGCTTGCAATTAAATAAATTTTTGTTTAGCAAAGGCTATTTTGATAATATAGTAACCGATACCATTGAGTTTAGCAAAGACTCCAAACGTGCAACCGCAAAATATATTCTTTATCCAAAAGAACCTTATAAATTAAACAAGCTCACTTATTTAGTGGAGGATGAAAAGCTTGGTGCTTTGGTTTTAAAAGACACCTTAAATACATTAATTAAAGTTGGGATGCAATACGATAGAGATAAATTTCAAGCAGAGCAACAACGTATTAATGATTTTGCGCTCAACAATGGTTATTACTATTTTGAAAAGGCGTATGTGGATTTTTATATAGATACTGTTAAAAAAACTCATTCATTATCAGCAGTTACTAATTTAAAAAAATTTCAAAGATCATATAGCTCCAGTAACGATTCGGTAATTTATGTAAATCACCCAAGATTAAAAGTTGAAAACGTTTACATTATAACAGAGGCGGTTTATGGAAACGTAAAAGACGCACCATTTAAAGCTACAGTAAAAAGTAAAAGAGATGGAACTATTTTTTTATTAAACGCTCCGCTTGCTTACAAACAGCCAATTATTATAAACAATACCGATATTTATAGAGGCCAATGGTTTAGTAAAGACACATCTGAATTCACCTATAAACAACTATTAGGCTTAGGCATTTTTAAAAACGTAACCATTCAGTTTTTAAAAAACGACCAATATTCTAATCGCCTAGACTGTTATATCATTTGCAGTCCACTACTTAAACAGTCATTAACAGCAGAAACAGAAGGCACCAACACGAGTGGAAATTTAGGGATTGATGGAAGTATTATTTATCAAAACAAGAATTTTTTTAGAGGTGGTGAATTGATAGAGCTAAAATTACAAGCAGCAATTTCGGCCCAAAAACAACTCTCAAAAGACACTACTTATATAAAAACAATTACCGATGTTGCCGATCTGAATAGACTACAGCGCACGTTTAATACCATACAATTTGGCCCGGAGTTTACCTTTTCGGTACCTCGAGCATTTTTTCCATTTTCGTTATTACCATTTAAAAAAGACATGCTCCCGCGTACCTATATTAAAACGTCATTAAATTATCAATCTCGTCCGGAATTTAGCAGAGTGATCACCAATATAGATTACGGCTTTAGTTTTAGAACCAATAATGGCAGATTAAAACATGATTTTATTCCTTTTGAAGCCTATTTAGTAAGGGCAAAACTACTACCATCGTTTAAAAATGATCTTGCAGATTTAAAGGACGCTTTTTTATTGAACTCGTTTCAAGATCACATTACCACATTAAGCAAGTTTGGATTAACCTACACCTCAAAAGGAAACTCAAATACCAGTAAAAAAACTGTTCATTATTTTAAATGGACGGTTGCATCATCCGGTTCACTATTGCGCCAATACTTTAAATTAACTGGCAAAAAACCCGATTCGCTAGACAGGTATCTTTTGTTTAACATTCCCTTTGCGCAGTTCCTTAAAACAGATATTGATTATAGGATCAATATTCCCGTTAGATCAAAAACAAGATTAGTTTATCGCTTGGCCGGCGGCATTGCAAAAACATTAAAAAATTTAAGTGGCCTACCTTACGAACAAAGCTATTTTAGTGGCGGCCCAAATAGCGTTAGAGCATGGCGCGCTCGTACACTAGGGCCCGGAGGATACGATCCAACAAATAGCGAAACACGATTTGATAAAATCGGAGATATTTTGCTAGAAGGAAATTTTGAATATCGTTTTCACATTATCAAATCTTTTAACGGTGCTTTTTTTGTGGACGCCGGAAATATTTGGCGATTACAAAAGGATGAAACAAAACCAAATGGCGAATTTGTAGTTTCAAATTTTGTTGACCAAATTGCTATTGGCAGTGGCTTGGGAATTAGATGGGATCTAAGCTTTTTTGTTTTACGACTTGATATGGCAGCCCCAATCAAAGACCCAAAATATGATATTGGAGACAGATGGACCTATGATAAAAAACCATGGAGACAAATTGTTGCTAACTTTGGAATTGGATATCCATTTTAATTGTGTTTAATGAAAATAGCCGGCTTTACAATTATAAGAAACGCTCTAAAGTTTGATTACCCTGTAGTAGAAGCTATTACTTCTATCCTACCGATTTGTGATAAATTTTTTGTTGGTGTTGGAAATAGTGATGATGACACACGGAAATTGATTGAATCTATAGCCTCTGATAAAATAATAATTATAGATACAGTTTGGGATGATAAATTACGCGAAGGCGGAAAAATTTTATCCATTGAAACCAATAAAGTATTTGATGCGATCCCAAAAGAATTTGATTGGTGCTTTTATATTCAGAGTGATGAATGTGTGCACGAAGAAGATCTGCCAAAAATAAAAAATGCCATGCAGCAATATAAAAACGATGCATTGGTGGATGGGTTATTATTTGAATACAAACATTTTTACGGACATTATAAATACATTGGAATTGGTCGTAGGTGGTACAAAAACGAAATACGTATCATAAAAAACAACAAGGCTCTTCGCTCTTATAAAGATGCGCAAGGATTTAGAACAGTTGACGATAAAAAGTTGCGTGTAAAAAAAACAGGGGCATTTATTTATCATTACGGTTGGGTAAAATCGCCGCAAGCACAGCAGGCTAAGCAAGCCAACTTTCATAAAATGTGGCATGATGATGAGTGGATGAAAAACAACATACCAACCGTTGAAGAATTTGATTATAGCAATATCGATCTTTTAGGAGAATACAAAGGATCTCATCCAAAAGTATTTGAAACAAGGATTGAGAATGCCAATTGGAATTTTAAGTACGATAAATCAAAAGTAAAAACCAATTTAAAATACCAATTCTTATTTTTGGTTGAAAAATTAACGGGTTGGCGAATTGGCGAGAATAAAAATTATAAAGAAGTTTGATTTAAAATTTTAGAAGTCAGATTTGATTTACGTATTTTAATTTCTTAATTCTTATATCTAAGGTCTTACTTGTTAGATACACTTAAAATAATCAAACACTTCTAAGCATTCATTGCACTTGTACAATGCCTTACAAGCAGTGCTGCCAAACTGAGAGATCATTACAGAATTTTTACTTTTGCAACGCGGACAGGTAACGTTCTTTGGCTTGCCGGTTAAAAAAGATTTATCAGTTGTACTTTCTTCGGGTGGTGCAATTCCGTATTTCTGCAATTTTAATTTTGCCTCTTCACTTAACCAATCGGTTGTCCAAGCAGGATTATAAACAGTTGAAATTTTAATGTTCTCAAAACCCTGTTCCTCCATTTTTTTACGAACATCATCCTCCATTTGTTTCATGGCCGGACAGCCACTATAAGTTGGCGTAATAATAACCTCAATATCTTTTCCAGAAATAATTACATCTCGTATTACTCCTAATTCTACAATAGAAATAACGGGTATTTCCGGATCCGGGATCTCAGAAAGAAGCGAAAAAATAGATTCTTTAGTTTGCATGAAATTTTTTCTAGATATTTTAAATACGGAAATTACTTACAGAATAAATATGGCGGCAATGATCATAATTACAATTATTACAATATACTGCCAGGCATCAACAAAATAAGGTGAGAGTTTTTTCCAAATATCATTCATCTCTTTTATTGTATTACCATTTTGCTGTT
>JALHPG010000116.1 GCA_022842625.1 Bacteroidia bacterium
TACCTCCCGATAGCTATCGGGACCAACACCTGGGCATGTTATACTTCTCGAAAACAATCGAAAATGAGCGCTTAAGCTAATGCAAAGATGCAATTTTTTAAAGAAAAAGTAGTCGAAATTTAATTTGAGGTATTAGAAAATTTAATGATTAACATTTCAATCATTTCAGGATATTGCTTTAAGTTTTCAATATATTTTTTCGATTTCATTGATTTGATATGTGTTTCTATTTTTCTGGCAACCGAATAATCTAAATCATTTATTGAAAAATACAATTCCCAATCATCAGCATTTGCTGTATACGAATTCCGGAAAGTCTTATTTTTATGATCAATTAATCGCGCTTCCAAGTCTAAACAACTTCCTGTATAGAATTTATTATGTTTATCAGAGAATAAAATATAAACCGAAGCCATTGTTTAAAAAAAAGGGATTAAATTAAGAAAAAATCCTCACCTCAAGCGTACTTGTTACCTCCCGATAGCTATCGGGACCAACACCTGGGCATGTTATACTTTTGGGCAACAGCCCAAACAAACACTAGAGTTAATCGGTAAAAACACCGAATTTGCTGCAAAATTAAAAAAATGCTCCGTTATTTGCTGTTTTTAAACAATTTATTTATATATTTGCGTCCCTATTTCAGAGCCGCTGTTTACACTAAGTAAAGTATGCTGGAAATATTAACTTAAATACTTTGCAAAATGAGCATTTTATTAGATTACGTAAAAAAACAAGTAACTAACGAAGTTAAACATCCTAACTTCAAAGCAGGTGATACTATCACTGTATCTTACAAAATTAAAGAGGGTGAAAAAGAGCGTATCCAGTTATTTAACGGTGTTGTAATTCAACGCAAAAACGAAAAAGCTACTGCTTCTTTCACAGTTCGTAAAATGAGTAACGGTGTTGGTGTTGAGCGTATCTTCCCATTAACTTCTCCTTTTATCGATAAAATTGAAGTAAATAAAATTGGTATCGTTCGTCGTGCTAAATTATTTTACTTACGCGAACTTACCGGTAAAGCTGCTCGTATTCGCGAAAAACTTCAAACAAGAACTAAACCAGCGTAAGCTTTTTAATCTATATTTAAAAAAGCCGTGTCTCTTAAAACGACACGGCTTTTTTATTTGTCTAAACTGGTTGGTAAAGTAAAATTATTATTCTATTTTTAACCCCTCACTATCAAAAATACTATGGAACACACTATTAAAGAAAAAGGTCATCCAAAAGGACTTTACTTGTTATTTGCTACTGAAATGTGGGAGAGATTCAGTTATTATGGAATGAGAGGGATATTGATCCTTTATTTAACAAAAACCTTAATGGAAGGTGGACTTGGTATTAACGAGCAATCGGCATCTTTGATTTACGGTTTTTTTACCGGTTTCGTGTATTTTACCCCTCTTATTGGTGGCTGGTTAGCGGATAGATTTTTAGGGCAACGCAATGCCATAACCATTGGTGGTTTAACTATGATGTTAGGGCAGTTTGTTTTATTTGCTATTAATACGCAAGCCGGTTTATATTTAGGTTTATTTTTATTGATAATCGGTAATGGTTTCTTTAAACCAAATATCTCAACTTTAGTTGGTAGATTATATTCAAGCGAGGATCCAAGAAGAGATTCTGCTTTCTCTATTTTTTATATGGGTATTAATTTAGGAGCATTTTTAGCGCCTTTAGTTATTGGTATTTTTGCCGAGAATTTATTTGCTGTAAAAGATGCTGAAGGTAAAATTTTAACTTACGGTTATAAATACGGTTTTTTAATTGCCGGTTTAGGTATGTTATTAGGTCAGGTTTTATTTAATACCATGGCAAAAAAATATTTAGGTAATATTGGAGAGTCTCCTGCAAAAGCTAAAGCTAGTGCAGCAGCAGATAATGTTCAACCCGAAATTAATAAACCTTTAACGCACGAAGAAAAACAACGTGTTACCGTGATCTTTATCTTAACGGCTTTTGTAATTTTCTTTTGGGCTGGTTTTGAGCAAGCAGGTTCTTCATTAAGTTTATATACCGACAAATTTATTGACAGAACTGTTGGTGGGTTCGAGATCCCAACTTCTTGGTTCCAGTCTGTAAACCCTTTATTCATCGTGGCTTTAGCACCATTATTCTCTATCTTCTGGACTAGTAAATTAGGTAAATCATTATCTACCCCAATTAAAATGGGATTAGGTATGATCTTATTAGGAATTGGTTTCTTTTTTATGTTAGGCGCTGTATCGCAACGTGGTGGCGATAATCAGGATATTACTGTAAAAGCAAGTTTATTCTGGTTAGTGATCACTTATTTGATCCATACTGTTGGTGAGTTATGTTTATCTCCGGTTGGTTTATCGGTTGTAACAAAATTAGCTCCGGTAAAATTAGCATCCCTAATGATGGGTGTTTGGATGTTGGCTACTTTCGTTGCTAACATTATTGGTGGTTTTGTATCTGCTTATGTAGAATCTTTAGGCGCTTTTGCCATCTTCGCTACCATTGCAGGTTTTGTGATCTTCTTAGGTGCAATTATGATCGCACTTAATAAACCAATTGCTAAAATGATGCATGGGGTTAAATAGATTGGAACGCAGTTACCTCAAATGACTTTATCAAAACACCTGTCAGTATTTAAAATCTGACAGGTGTTTGTTTTTTAATTTATATCAAACATCAATTTACTACCTTTAATTAAACCAAATAAATGGAATCATTAGAACAGATACAGAATTTTAAAGGAAAATACCCAAAACAATTGTGGTATTTGTTTTTTAGCGAAATGTGGGAACGTTTTAGTTTCTACGGAATGCGTGGCATGCTCGTATTCTTCATGGTTGATCAACTTTTGTTAAATGAAGTTGATTCTAATTTACAATACGGGGCAACGCAGGCCTTTGTTTATGCTTTTACTTTTATTGGAGGAATATTTGCCGATAAAATTTTAGGTTTTCGTAAATCACTTTTTTGGGGTGGCTTGTTAATGATACTCGGAAGTGTAATTCTGGCCATTGACCCTAAACAGTTTTTCTTTGTAGGTATTGGTTTTAATATTATTGGAACCGGTTTTTTTAAGCCCACAATTTCTACCATAGTTGGTAATTTATACAAACCGGGCGATAGCAGAACCGACGCAGGCTTCTCCTTATTCTATGCGGGTGTAAATCTTGGTGCATTATTAGGCGGTTACCTTTGCATAGCCATTGGTAAGGGTGCTCTTTTTCAAAGTTTTATTCCTGCTAATTTGGTGTGGAATGTTGCCTTTGGTTTAGCTGCTGTTTTTATGGTGGTAAGCTTAGTAACCTTTGTGTGGACTCAAAAAAGTTTAGGACCAATTGGTATTTCGCCACTTTTAAAACTTGAACCAAAAAAACGTAAGACCTTAGAATTTGCGACGTATTTCGGCTCTTTGGCTTTGATCCCATTTATTATTTTAATGGTTTCTAATTCGCAATACACCGATGTGTTCATGTTCATTATTGGTCCATGCTCTTTATTATACCTCTTTTACGAAATGCGCTCTTTTTCTTTGGCAGAGAATAAAAAACTAATTGCTGCACTTGTCTTCATTTTATTTTCAATTTTCTTTTGGGCCTTCTTTGAACAGAGTGGGGGATCTTTAAGTTTGTTTGCTGCCAATAATTTAAATGATTCAGTGGCTGGTTTACACTTAGATCCTAACGGCGTAAACAATTCGGCCAACTCATTATTTGTAATTGCATTTGCTGCCTTGATCGGGATTGTGTGGATCTGGATGAACAAGAAAAAAATAGAACCTAACACCATCGTAAAATTCGGATTAGCCTTTTTATTTTTAGCAGCCGGTTTTTATATTTTTTATTACACTAAATTTTTTGCCGATGCAAACGGTAAAACCTCTTTAAACGTGTTTACCTTTGGTTGGTTCATTATTACGTTTGGCGAATTGTGTTTATCGCCAATTGGTATGTCGGTAATGACAAAACTTTCTCCGCAAAAGACGCAAGCCGTTATGATGGGTATGTGGTTTTTAGCAAGTGCTTACGGTCAGTACTTTGCCGGATTACTTGGGGCTAACATTGCAGGTGCTTCTGAGAATTCTACCAATTTAGAGAAACTAATGATCTATGCAGACGGGTATAAACAGCTGGCAATCTATGCTTTAGTTGCCGGAGTGATCTTGATCTTAATTTCTCCTTTAGTTAAAAAACTAATGGGCGAGGTGAAGTAGGTAAGGATATTTCGCATCTTTGAAAATAAATTATTTTATTAAATCCCTCTAACTCCCTTTTGCAAAGGGAGAAATAGTTTGGTTTATTTTCAAGAATGCTTGTCACTTCGAGCGCCCGCCAGAACGACTCTTCAGTCGGGCTGGGAGTCGAGAAGAGGCTTATGTGTCTCTACTTCGATCGACATGATACCAGCTGGTAATATTGATTACCTAGATTCACTAGCCTTCTTTACTGAATTAACCCAATTATCTAAATCCAACTTTTGTTTTTCAAAATCCTTAGGATAAGGACCGCCTTCAAAGAAAAATTCCGTGGTCTTGTCTTTAGGGTTTTCCATCATCAGCATCTTTTCTGAATAATGGAAACCATTTCGATTGTAGTCTATTTGCATATAATAGTTGCCATATACCATCCCAACGTACCCTTTAGCTTTCTCTCCAATTGTGTCAAGGGATAAACGTGCCTCAGATTTTGAATTCCACTCAGAGGTAAAAAACTCTTGCTTGCCGAATTTTTTTCCAAGTTGTTTGAAGTATTCTGTCTTTCGCATTGCGTTCCATATGTCTTTTGTTGACGCATTAAGAATAGACTTTGAATAGTAGAATGGTTGTGAACCCATGGCAGCTAATTCATCTTTCGAAACAAAAGTTACCTTATTTATCCTTGCTGAACCATTCCCGCCGTTTGCAAAACGATAACCAAGTATAGTGTCCTTTTGGACAACAATTGCTTGAATAACAATTATCAATTCTGTCATTCCTAAACTCTGATTATTGATGCGGGCCACCCTTGGAAGATCCATTTTCAATACCCTTGCATCAGAATACTTGCTTGTATCAACATCAATTAGAGACATGTTACTTTGAAGTTCCTGTTTGGTTGGGAATCTGCCATTAACCACCGGAACTTTAGAAAGTTGTTGAATATCTACAGGAACAAAACCAAAATTATCCGGACAGTACCAACCGCCATATTGGTGAGGCTCTTCCTTTACTGAAGTAACGGGTCCAGGATATTTTGCTTGTGTTTTTAATTGTGCGGTTGATGAATTTTGACAACTGTTTAAAACAAAAATCAACAATATCGAACTAAATGAGGGAATAGAAAATCTTTTAATCATAATTTGTATTTCTATTAAAACTAAGAATATGGTTTTAATAATTTGTGTTAACGAGTGTGAAAAGTATATAAATAATTGTAAAATCATTAATAGTACTTACAGGTACATTACAGTTCAAACGTTTATCTATTTAATAATCGCTATTCCTTAATCACTGTATATTTTACTACCTTTACAATGGTTAAAACAAACCACTTTTAAATGAAATTCTCAGAATACCATATTGCCCCCGAAATAAAACAAAGTCTTGAAGAACTTGGTTATCGCCGACCAACCGATATTCAGTTCAAAGCCATTCCTTCTATTTTAAAGTTAGAAGATGTAATGGCCATTGCACAAACCGGTACCGGTAAAACCGCAGCCTTTGCAATTCCTGTTATTAATTTATTATTTACTCGTAAAAAACTAACTGGACCCGACGGCATTAAATGTGTGGTTATGGTGCCAACGCATGAATTGGCTATTCAAATTAGTGAAGTATTTGAAAAATTAGCCAAATACACTACCATCGAAGTTGCCGGCATCTACGGCGGAGTAGAGCAAGATCCTCAAATAAAAAAATTACAAGAAGGCGTTGATGTCATTGTTGCTACACCCGGAAGGTTGTTCGACCTTGTTAGTCAGCGACATATAAAATTACGCAGCGTAGATATTTTAGTGCTGGATGAAGCCGATCATATGTTGGATCTTGGTTTTTATAAAGACATTAAAGAGCTGATCACTTACTTACCTCAACACCGTCAGACTTTATTTTTCTCAGCTACGATTAATGAACATATTAAAGATCTGGCTTACACTTTGGTTAAAAACCCAATCCGTATTCAGATCTCGCCAAAAGATCCCGTTTCAAAAAATGTAGATCATTCGGTTATGTTTGTGAGTATGGATGATAAACGATTTTTCTTAGAGCGTTTAGTGAACGAAAATCCGGAAAGCAAAATTTTGGTTTTTGTAAGAACCAAGGTTAGAGCAGAACGAGTTCTTTTAGCAATGGAACGTGTAGGCATTAAAACCATTACCATGCATGGCGGCAAAGAACAAGAAGATCGTTTAGCTGTAATGAATCAGTTTAAAAGCGGAGAAGTAAAAGTTTTAATAGCAACCGATATTAGTGCCAGAGGAATTCATATTGATAATGTGGATTATGTGGTGAATTATGATCTGCCTGATCAACCCGAGAATTATGTTCACAGAGTTGGAAGAACGGGTAGGGGAATGCAAAAAGGAAACGCTGTTTCGTTCTGTGCTCCCGAAGAAAAACCAATTTTGGCCGAGATAGAATCTTTTTTAACCAAACCTATTAAAGTGTTAGATGTAAAAAAAGACGATTACACCGAGACCTTAATGTATACCGAAGATACAACGGATAACTGGAAACTCTTAATGCGCGAAGCTGCAAAAGAAGACGAAATTCATAAGGCTAAAAAAGCCAAGAAGAAAAAGAAAAAGTAAATTAGCCTTGTCATGCTGAGGAACGAAGCATCTCTATAGAGGGTTCTCGACTTCGCTCGAACTAACATTCAATATCGGTGCTTCGACAAGCTCAGCAACCGGATTTGGTGATTGAGCCTGTCGAAATCATATCGATATTTTAATCCTTAAGTTGATATTTTAAAATACAGGTCGACCGTTTAAGTGACCTTGAATTAATTCCCGGGTTTCTTCACCCATGCATTCGGACAGGCATCCTTAATTTCATCAAGCTTAGCAATTGCTTCTTCTTTATTTGAAAAATCACCGTTACTTACAACATACATGCCTTTTGCATTTTGCTCAGAGATCGTTGCATTAATGTTTTTACGCTTTAATTTTTTCAACATACGCTCTGCATTATCTAAAACAGAAAAACAACCTAACACCACTTCAAAGTTAGAAGCATTGTGTGTGAACACTTTACGGTTTGTATGTGAATCTTTTACTGCAATAGAATTTTCTGTGCTTTCAATTACTCTTACGGCAATTGTTTTGTTGTTTTCAATTTCAATAGTAGCCACACCGTTTGCATCGGCAACATAACCGGAGTTTTCTTTTTGGGCATCTATGATCGTTAAGTTTGAATAATTAACCGGAGTATAAATCCCATTTTCGTCTGATCCTGTAATAGCAGCTTTTAATTTTCCGCTAATTTTTGTGTTGGTAACGATCAAAGCTAATAAACTAAAAATAGCAACCAATAATGCCAATGGAGCAATTACTCTGGTGTAACTTCTTTGTTTTTTTGTTACCTGTGTAATCGGACTAACATTAATTGCCGCGTTACCAATTCTATCCTCAAAAACAACTTCTTTTTTAATGGCAATAACCGGTTCTGCTAATTCTATTAATGAAATAGGTTTTAATCCAAAGCTATCCGCTAAAAAGTTAGTTTCTAATTGCGGTTCAAAGCAAGTGTTATTTTCAAAATCCAAGTAAAAAAAGCCAATACCCTCAATACTTAGGCGGCGACGGGTGCTTAAAATAGTCGTGCAATAATCTGCAAATTCATTTAAATTACTTAAAGCTTCACTTGAAGTGCATTTTAGCTTGTTTTGCAACCAAATGGCTAAAATACCATCGTTTTGTTTTAGCTGCGAATTAAAGCTTAATGTTTTTGAAGGCGGCGCTAAAACCGCGCCGGTACTAGAAAAATGTGAAGGACTTGACTTTAGAACAAAGCCTCCAAAATTGGGCAATACCAAATAGTTATGAAAGAACAATAGCTCTTTTACACCTTTAATTATGGTTTGTTGCACATTCATTTTTACGGGACTACAAATTTAATCTTCTTCCCTAAATATAGCCAATCAATTTAAACGAAAACCCCTTTTTTATTAATTATTTTTAAATTAAGTTATTTTACTGTTATCTTTTAATGGATTGTGTTATTTTTGCGCCACATGGATTTTAAAATAAATAGGTTTTTTATCGTTTCGGCTTTTGTGGCTTTGCAGATGTTTTCATTTTCTCAAAAATCGGAGATAACTTGTAATGAAATAGTTACAAAAAGTTTGAAGTCAATAAAAGAGATCAAAGGCTTAAAATATCACTTAAATATTACCGAAAGAGGCAAAAAAGGCTATAATTTTTACGAAAGTAATGTTAAGTTTAGCCGAAATCCCAGGTTAATTTATCTTTATATAAAAGGGATTGAAGTTTTGTGGCTCCAAGGTAAAAATGGAGGTAAAGCTTTAGTAAAACCAAATTCATTTCCATTCTTTAACCTAAATCTTGATCCAATGGGTAATTTAATGCGTCAAGATCAACACCATACTTTAAACGAAATGGGCTACGATTATTTTGCTGCAATTATTGAATATAATAAATATAAAATAGGCGATAAATTTGATGAGTATTTTAAATTGGTTGGCGAAGAAAAAATAAATAACCGCTACTGCTATAAAATAATAATTGATAATAAAGATTTTGGATATGTTGATTACACAATAGGTGATCACGAAAGTATTACAACCATTGCCCGCAAATTTTTTATTGCAGAATACATGATCTTAGAAAAGAACCCAAAATTTAAAGATTATTTTGATCTGTTAAAAAAAGGCCAAGTAATTAAAATCCCTACATGGTACTGTAAATCAGTAGTAATGTTTGTTGATAAACAGTACTTTTTACCAATTAGTTTAAAGATCATTGATGATAAAGGTCTTTTCGAAGAATACAATTACCATAATCTAATCGTTAATCCAACCTTTCAAGAGGGTGAATTTACCAAGGAATACAAGGACTATAAATTTTAGTATTCTGTACTAAATCCTTGTTAATTCTATTTTCTTTTTATTACCTTTAAATGATTGAAAACTAGCTTATTCATATTCCTTAGTTCAAGCATTTTATTTTTTTCGTGTGCAAAGAAAAAAATACCCGACAGTTCTGCATTATTGGGTTTGGATTATTATCCAACCACAGCCGGAAAGTTTGTGATTTATAACGTAGATAGCACCATTTATAACAGTTTGGCTCAAACAACCATTACCACGAGTTATCTCATTAAAGAAAAAATAGCCGATAATTTTACCGATAACGAAGGTCAGCCCGCAACCCGACTTGAACGTTATATTAAAAAATACAACCCAACAAAACCATACGACAGCATTCCCTGGACCATAAAAGAGGTTTGGCTGATAAATGCTACCAATAAAAGTATTCAGGTTGTTGAAGGAAATGTAAGGTATACCAAATTAATATTTCCTGTGCAATTAAATGCAAATTGGAATGGGAATGCTAAGAATACAATAGGGGAGTGGTTATATTCTTATAATTATATCGAGAAAACCGAAACCATTGGCGGAAATAAATTAGAAAAAGTATTACTTGTAAAACAAAAAGAATACAGAACTGTTATATCTTATCAAAACTATAACGAAAAATATGCGAAGGGTATTGGCCTTGTGTATCGTGAGATAACAGATATTTATTCAAATAATGTAATTGCAAATGTGCCTGTTGAAGGCCGAATAGAAGACGGATTAATTTATAAACAAACACTAGTAACTTATGGCTATGAATAAAAATAAACTTTTTTTGGTTTTATGTTTTTTTGGAATTTTATCTTCCTTAAATGCTCAAGTAAAATATTGGGTAAAGTTAAATAACAAAAATGGTACGCCTTATACCATCTCCAACCCCAGTGCATTTTTAACTCCCGCTGCAGTTCAGCGTAGGGTAACTTATAATATTCCCATTCATCCAACCGACCTTCCGGTTACACCTTCTTACGTGTCGCAAATTGATGCCGTACCAAATGTTACTGTACTTTATGTTTCAAAATGGTTAAATGGTGTTGTGGTGTCGGTTACAAACACCACCGCTATTACAGCTATTAACGCCTTTACATTTGTGGCAACCACAGGTGTAGTTAATAAATATAAATTAGATATGCCCGATGTAGAACAACCTGCATTTATTGGTAATCAGGAAATGCGTTCTGCCTCTTCTGCCACTTTTAATTATGGTGGATCGTATTGGCAAACCAAACAATTAAATTTAGATTGTCTTCACGGGCAAGGTTTTAGAGGTCAAGGCATGACCATTGCAGTTTTAGACGCAGGCTTTTTGAATGTCAATATTAATCCTGTTTTTGATAGTTTATTTAATAGAGGTGGCGTTTTAGGTACCCGCGATTTTGTGAGTGGTGGTACCAATGTGTATGATGACGACTCTCATGGCACTATGGTACTTTCATGTATGGCTGCCATAAAACCAAATGTAATTATGGGTTCTGCCCCACGCGCAAACTATTGGTTGTTAAGAACAGAGGACGCACCAACAGAAAAAATTGTTGAAGAGTATAATTGGATACGTGGTGCAGAGTTTGCTGATAGCGTTGGAGCACAGGTTTTAACTACTTCATTAGGCTACACACAATTTGATAACGCAGCACAAAATCATGTTTTTGCCGACTTAGATGGTAAAACTGCTCCTATGAGTATTGCCGCAAACCTAGCAGCCCGTAAAGGTTTATTAGTTCTAAATTCTGCCGGAAATGGTAACGGAAGCAGCTGGCCAAAGATCAGTATTCCTGCCGATGCGGATAGTATTTGTACTGTAGGTGCAATTGATAGTTTAAGTAATGTTACCGGTTTTAGTTCTATTGGACCAACTGCCGATGGTAGAATTAAACCCGACCTGGTTGCCCGTGGTGGTAACGCTTGGGTGAGTGCCGCAAATGCTACCGGAAATTGTTTTCAGGCAAATGGTACTTCTTTTTCTTGTCCAATTTTAGCAGGGGCAATGACTTGTTTTTGGCAAGCACACCCTTATTTAAAAAGCTTTAAAGTAATTGATACGTTGCGAAAAACGGCTTCTAATTTTGCAACGCCTAATAATTCAAGAGGCTGGGGAACACCTAATATGTGTGCGGTGCAAATTACTACAGTAATAAAAAATGGAAGTATAAATCAATCCGCTTTTAATATTACTGTATCTCCAAATCCTTTTAATTCTATTGTTCAGTTTAGCTTTCCTCCTTTGTTTTATTCATCAATTAATATTCAGATATTTAATACTTTAGGAGCTGTTGTTAAAACAATTGATCCACCATTAAATACCGTAAATTTTGAATATGATCTTTCTGATCTTACAACCGGCATTTATTTTATT
>JALHPG010000117.1 GCA_022842625.1 Bacteroidia bacterium
TTTATAGAAACTAGTTTGTTTAATGATTATTAACAGTTTATTGTTAACTGCCTGATTTGTTTTGCAATAGAGGTACAAACTTAAAGTTACCCAGTATTTTTTTATCAAAACTGCTTTCACTTACCTTTTTTAGCCAAACCATTTCTTGGGTTTCGCCCTCTCCTAAAGGAATTAGCATAATACCGCCCACATTTAGCTGGGTTAACAGATCGTTTGGTATATAGGGTGCACCTGCAGTAACTATTATTTTATCAAAAGGTGCAAATTGCGGCAAACCTTTATAGCCATCGCCATATATTAATTTAGCTCCGGTGTATCCTATATAAGGTAAAAACAACTTCGTTTTATCAAACAATGTTTTTTGCCTTTCAATACTATACACTTTTGCCCCCATCTCAATTAAAACTGCTGTTTGGTAACCACAACCTGTTCCAATTTCAAGCACCTTTTCTCCAGGGCTGATCTCCAGCTGTTCGGTTTGAAATGCCACAGTATAAGGATGAGAGATCGTTTGTCCTGCCCCTATAGGCAAGGCCTTATCGCTATAGGCATGGTCTAATAAGGCCGGTCGGCCGGTGGTTGGGTCAAAAAATAAATGGCGGGGTATTTTCTCTATAGAAGACAACACTTTTTCGCTCTTGATCCCTTTTAATCGCAATTGCTCAACCAGGCGCTTGCGCTTGCCTTTAAACAAATACTCATCTTCTTTAGAAACGTTATAAAACACAATAAAATTGTTAGAATGTAAAGCTATTCAGTAATAAACAAGCAATGTTGATATTTAAAATAAATTACTAACATACGTACTTTTAAAACCCTTAGTTTTGACTATATATGGTAAATAAAATTGCACTTGTTGGTTTAGGATATATAGGAAAGATCCACTTAAAAATATTAAACGACAATCCAAAATGGGATTTGGTTGGTGTTTATGATATTGATACAAAACTTTGTAAAGATCTAGCGGCACAATATAACATTAAAGCCTTTTCATCTTTGGAAGAAGCTATTGAGAATTCTGAAGTGCTGGACATTGCAACCCCAAGCGATACCCATTTTGAAATTGCAAAACAAGCCATAATAAATGGTAAACATGTTTTTATAGAAAAACCCGTAACGTCTAATCTAAAAGAAGCTAAACAGCTGCAAAACTACATTAACGAGGCCGGTGTTTGTTTTCAGGTGGGCCATGTAGAGCGTTTTAACCCGGCATTTATCGCTGCCAAACCATATTTAAAAGACCCTAAGTTTATTGAGATACATCGTTTAGCCCAATATAACCCAAGAGGTACAGACGTTTCGGTGGTGTTAGATCTAATGATGCATGATCTTGATCTGATCTTAAGTATTGTAAAAGCCAATGTTAAAAAAATTCAGGTTTCGGGTTGCGACCTGGTAAGTAAAAATGCCGATATAATTAATGCCCGTATTGAATTTGAAAATGGCTGTGTGGCAAATGTTACTACCAACCGCGTTGCCTTTAAAAACGTGCGCAAATTCAGGGTTTTTACAAACGATCACTTTGTAAGTATTAACCTTTTAGATAAAGTAACCGAGGTTATTAAAATTAAAACCGCAGCTTTAAACTCAAAAAATCTCATATTAGATCCGGGCAATGGATTACCAAAAAAAGAAATAATTTTTGAGCATCCTATAATTTTACCAACAAACGCAATAAACGAAGAATTAAACACGTTACATGAAAGTATTAATTCAAATAAGAAAACAATTGTTGGGATAGATGAGGCTATTAGGGTATTAGAATTAGCCATTGAAATTGAGGAAAAGCTAAAATTGTAAAATTGTTTCTTTTTGAATGCTTTTATTTTATAATTTTGGCTAATAACTAGACGGATCACGACAGGCATGAGGTTTTTTTTACTTTTGGTTTCTTTAATTAATCTTTTTTTACTTTCTTCCTGTAAAAAATATGTTCCTGCCGATGCTGCCTTTTTTATTAAACCAACAGTAGTTTCAGTTTCAACCACCACTGCGCAAGGTACAGGCAGTCATAAAATTACCGACCTATGGCTATATATAAATGGCAAATTTCAAGGTGCCTACCCTACCGGTAATTTATTGCCTATTGTTACCAAAGACCAAAATGTTAAGATCAATATTTTTGCAGGTATTAAAAATAATGGCATTAGCGGTACAAGAATAAGTTGGGTGTTTTACGATTTGCTTACAATTGACACCTTAGTTGAAAGCGGAAAAACCATAGAAAGGCCAATTACATTCAAATACAATCCCAATACAAAATTTACTTGGATGGAAAATTTTGAACTGCCGGGCTACACATTAATAAAATCTAATACCAACCCAACCGATACAAATTGGAAATTTGCCTCGGCTGCAGAAAGTTTTGAAGGCAAATCGGTAGAAATTGGTTTAACAGGAAATGCGCTGGTTGCACAAGTAGAATCTTCAATTTCATACACGCTTCCATCAGGATCAAGTAATGTTTTTTTAGAAATAAATTATAAGGCTAATCAAGCCTTTGAGGTGGGAATGGTTTCCGGCTCGGTAAATAAGCCTGCAGTAATGGTAAATCCATCCGAAACTTGGAATAAAATTTATATTCAATTAGCAGATGCCTACAACAGAGATCCAAAATCGAGTTCTCAAAAAGTTTATTTTAAATTATTAAAAACGAGTGAAAATGCAAATCCAAAAATGTTTTTAGATAATATAAAGTTAATCCACTTTTAAATGAATAAAAAACTACGCACCTTATTTTACCTGCTTTCCGATTTTTTATCGGCCGGGTTGGCGTGGACTTTATTTAACATTTATCGTAAAACTCAGATTGATCCCATTAAAATTGGTCAATCGTCTGCCCAAATATTTGACGACCAATTTTACATCAGCGTTATTATCTTACCATTAATTTGGGTATTAACCTATTATTTGTATGGTTCATATAACAATGTTCTCCGCAAATCAAGAATAAACGAATTTGTTCAAATATTAAGCACTTCGCTTGTTGGTGTTACTGTTTTGTTCTTTGTTGTTTTATTGGATGATTATGTGGCCTCTTATAAACTTTATTACAAATTATATTTTGTTTTATTTGCCGCTCACTTTGGGCTAACAGCAATAGGTCGGTTCTTTTTATCTTCTTACACAAATAAAAAAATACGCCAAAAAAAATTCGGATTTAAAACCATTATTATTGGCAGTAACGAACGGGCATTAAAAATGTTTAATGAAATTAATGCCCTAAAACACGGCATAGGCAACTCGTTTGTTGGCTTTGTGCATATTGAAGGAAAAAACGGCTATTCGGATGTTCTAAAAAATGAATTACCGCATGTAGGCGAATACGAAGACATTAAAAAGATCATTGCAAAATATCATGTAGAAGAAGTTATTATTGCCTTAGAAAGCTGGGAGCATGATTATATTAAAAACATTGTTAACGACCTGGGCGATATGGGAGTTATCATTAAGATCATTCCGGATATTTATGATATTCTTAGTGGTCATGTAAAAATGAATACCATTTTTGGAACCCCTTTAATTGAAATAAAAAATCAAATAATTCCAGAGTGGCAAATTTCGGTTAAACGTTTTATTGATGTTATTATTTCTGTTTTTGTATTGATAATTTTTAGTTGGTTGTATTTGCTTATAGGTATTTTAGTAAAACTTGGTTCAAAGGGGCCTATGTTTTTTAAACAAGAACGTGTAGGCATTCACGGCAAACCGTTTTATATCATTAAATTCAGAACCATGTATCAGGATGCTGAAAAAATGGGGCCAGCCCTTTCTAGTTCTGATGATCCAAGAGTAACTAAGATCGGCCGATTCTTAAGAAAGGTTCGTTTAGATGAGATCCCTCAATTTTTAAACGTATTAATTGGCGATATGAGTATTGTTGGTCCGCGCCCCGAAAGACAATTTTATATTGATAAAATAGTTGAAAGAGCGCCTCATTACAAACATTTGCAAAAGATCCGTCCGGGTATTACCAGTTGGGGACAAGTTAAATTTGGCTATGCCGAAAATGTAGATCAAATGATTGACCGTTTAAAATTTGATATTTTGTATGTTGAAAATATGAGTTTGTTATTAGATTTTAAAATCCTTGTGCATACCGTATTAATTGTTTTGCAGGGACGAGGTAAATAATAAAATAGTATTTTCACCTATGCTCTCTACCCTAAAAAAATATCTTTCCTTAATAAAATTCAGTCACACCATTTTTGCTTTACCATTTGCCTTAATTGGTTTTGCCTTGGCAATACATTCCAATGAAGCTGTATTTAATTTACAAAAATTTATATTAGTAGTTTTATGCATGGTGTTTGCCCGCAGTGCGGCCATGGCTTTTAATCGGTACATTGACAGGAAGTTTGACGGTAAAAACCCGCGAACCGTTATTCGCGAAATTCCTGCCGGAAAAATTTCGCCAACTGCCGCCCTGGCGTTTGTAATTATTAGTTGCATTGGATTTGTAGTATCAGCCTTTTTAATAAATACGCTTTGTTTTTATTTATCACCGGTGGCATTAATTGTAGTTTTAGGATACAGCTATACCAAACGCTTTACACCCTTATGCCATTTAATTTTAGGATTAGGATTAGCGCTTGCTCCTATTGGTGCCTACATTGCTTTAACCGAAAAATTTTCGGTGTTACCGGTATTATTTAGTATTGTCGTGTTTTTTTGGTCGAGTGGCTTTGATATTATTTATGCCCTGCAAGATGATGAGTTTGATAAAAGTCAGAACTTAAAATCTATTCCGGTTTATTTAGGCAGAAAAAATGCCTTGCTCCTATCAAGAGTGTTTCATTTTTTTGCAGCAACAATAATTGTTAGCGCTTATTTTTACGGTGGCTTTGGATGGCTTTATATTATTGGTGCAGCAGCATTTATTGGATTACTTATTTTTCAGCACACACTGGTTAAACCAAACGATCTTAGTAAAGTTACTTTAGCATTTGGCACCACCAACGGCATTGCCAGTGTTGTTTTTTGTGTATTTGTTTGCAGCGATATTTTTTTAATTGCCTAACAAATGATATTCTTAATTAGAAAATTAATTAAAATTATTATTTACAGCGCTTTATTGATCCTTATCACATCAACCATTTGTTATGTAATTATTAGTTTATCTACTCAAACGCAATTGTATAACAACATTAATGATCTGCCAAAAACAAAAGTGGGTATTGTTTTAGGCACCTCGCAACGATTAAGAAATGGTACAGAGAATTTATATTTTACTTACAGAATAAACGCTGCAAAAAAACTTATCGATTCAAAAAAAGTAAGCTATTTAATTTTAAGTGGGGATAATCGCGTTGATGAATATAATGAACCGAAAGACATGCATGATGAATTAGTGAAATTAGGCGTTGCCGATTCCTGCCTTATTTTAGATTATGCCGGCTTACGTACTTTTGATAGTATGGTAAGAAGTAAAGAAATTTTTGGTCAAGATAGTATAATCGTAGTTTCGCAAGAATTTCATACCGCAAGAGCTGTTTTTATTGCCAATAAAATTGGTTTAACCGCCTTTGGTTTTAACGCTCAAAAAGTAACCACCCAACAAACTTTAAAAATAAAGATCAGAGAATTGTTTTCGCGAACTAAATGCATTTTGGACTTATATTTATTGAATACAAAGCCAAAACATTTAGGAGAAAAAATTAAAATAGGATAAAACTTATCTTTGAAAACTTTTTTTATTAGGTTTAATTAATTTTACATATCTTGTAATTGCCTTTATGTTAGAGTTCATAGTTTTATTTTAGATAACTTTTAAAATTTTAAATCACAGCTAACTGACTAAAAAAATTAAAAGTCTATGAACTCTAACTAAGGACAATTTTTAAATGAATTAGAAGGTCAAAAAAAATATAAAAATAAAATGGAAAAATATTCTGTAGAAGGAACTCAAAAAACGCCAACAATTAATTTCGACCCAAATAAAGGCGAATTAGAGGTTTACGGCAACTCTATTCCCGAAAACTCTGTAGATTTTTATAAACCAATAATTGCTGCGTTAGAGGAATATATGACCGCCCCTCAACCTACAACCAATGTTACTTTTAACATGCGGTATTTTAATACCAGTTCTTCAAAAAGAATTTTAGATGTTTTTAAAAAATTAGAGACCTTAAACAGAAACGGAAGTCCGGTTACAGTTAATTGGGTTTACGAAGATGATGATGACGATATGTTAGAGGCCGGCGAAGATTATGAATCGGTTGTTGAATTAACCTTTAAAATGGTGCCTATAAAAGCCTCGTAAACTATTTTTTTTAATTATTATTTAAGATCGGTATTGTTAAAAATGCCGATCTTATTTTTTTGAATCAAACTTTAAGCCCATAGTTGCAGTTAATTGTCCTGCAAAAAATTTATGGTTTGCCGAACCATTGCCTTTGCCAAGAACCAAGGTTTTTCTATAATCAGCAAAAGCGGCTTTTCCTACAAATTCAAAAAAACCGTGTTTAAAAAATTCTAATCGTAAACCTGTTTCAACGCCTACTATCCAACCGGCAATAATCCAATTATTATTTAAATGCTCACCAAAAATAGTTACATCCGTTCGCGGAAAAACAATTCCTGCCCCAGGTTTAACAACATATGATGCCGTGAAGTTTTTTGATGGGTTAAAAAATTCAAATCGCCTTACTGCGTTCATCATCCAAAAGTTGGCGCCGTCAGTATGTTCGTAATGCAAAAAGGTATAAGGGTTTAAAATTGTATCGCCATCAATATAATTGCCGTTTATTTGCCCTTTTATTCGCGCTCTTTGCCAATCATTTACAACATATTTAGTATGATCATAATTTAATTCAATACCCCACTTTTTATTAAACGAATAACCAATTCTAAACACCCATTGCGGTATTGTAATGTTTATTACATCGGGTATCTTATCAAAATCTGCCTGATCTGCTGTCGTAACATCATATAAAGTAAAATCATAATTTTTTATAGGGCCATTTGATACATCTTGCGGACCTGAATTATTCCTAAAATGAATAGTACTTTTACTGTAGATAGCCCTTGTGTAGCCCCAGGTATAATACCACTGTGTATTTTTCTTTTTTAAAGAATCTGATTGAGAAAAAGAACCAAAAAAAGTTCCTAAAAGAATAAGAGAAAATAAAATATGGCGCATTATTTATTTTTTGATGATGCGAATGTAGCGAATATTTTCATTCACTTCTATTTCAATTTTCTTGTAATTATCAATAATCATAGCTTCTACCAATTGAGGCCATTCAAAAATACAATAATGACCGGAATTAAGGTATTCGTCAATACCAATATCAAACAGCTCATTTATACTATTTAAGCGATAGAGGTCGAAATGATAGATCTTGCCTCCCGGATAGAGATATTCGTTAACAATTGAATAGGTAGGGCTGCTAAAATTATCGGTACTTCCTAATGCAATGCACAACTCCTTAATAATAGTTGTTTTTCCTGCACCCATGGGAGCATCAAATAAAATTATCTTTTGATCGCCAAAAGATTCTAAAATGGTTTTTGCCAAAAAAGGCAATTCACTTTGATCCTTTATACTTATTTCTAAAACTGAATTCAATTTAGTACTAAACTATTAAAATTACTTTGCCGATAATACGATATAAGGAATAATGATCTCTTCTAAACTTACACCACCATGCTGAAACGTATTTTTATAATAGTTTACGTAATGATTAAAATTATTAGGGTAAGCAAAAAAACGATCTTCTTTAGCAAATACAAAGCGAGAACTGGGATGCTGTATCGGTAAAAAAGCATCTGCAGGATTCTTAATTTCAAACACTTCTTTATAATTGTATTCTAAAGCCTTGCCTTGTTTGTAACGCAAATTTGAATTCACATTTTTGTCGCCCAAAATTTTTGTTGGTTCTTTAACATGCACCGTTCCGTGATCGGTTGTAATAACCACTTTTATTTTTTTGGCCGCTAATTGCTTTATGATATCCAATAAAGGCGAATGCTCAAACCAGCTTTTTGTAATGCTTCGGTAAGATGTTTCATTTTCTGCTAATTCGCGAATAACTTCCATTTCGGTGCGGGCATGACTAAGCATATCCACAAAATTGTAAACAATTACATTTAATTTATTTTGCAATAAATTACTTAAGTTATCCGATAATTTTTTACCGGCATTAAAATTGGTTATTTTATTGTAGCTGGTTTTTATATCCTTACCCAAACGTTTAAGTTGCGCTTGTAAAAAAGCTTCCTCATGCATGTTTTTACCACCTTCTTCTTCATCATTTAACCAAAAGTTAGGGAACATTTTTTCCATTTCGCTTGGTAACAAACCGCTGAATATGGCGTTACGAGAGTATTGCGTGGCAGTTGGTAAAATACTAAAAAAAGCATCTTCACTTTCTACCTGATAATAATCCTGAATAATTGGCTGAATAACTTTCCATTGGTCTAATCGCAAATTATCAATCAAAATAAAAAATACCGGCTCATCTTTTACCAATTCTTTTAAAAATTTGTTTTTAAACAACGTATGGCTCATGGTTGGCGGGGCCGTGTTCTTGCCGTTTAACCAACTAATGTAATTTCTTTCTACGAACTTAAAAAATTGTGTGTTGGCATCCGACTTCTGCATTTTTAAAACATCCAGCATACTTTTGTCCTGAAGTTTATCCATTTCAATTTCCCAATAGATAATTTTTTTATAAATATCTATCCACTCCTGCCAGGTAAGGTTATCATTAATGGTCATGCCTATTTGGCCAAATTCTTTACGGTAATCGGTATTTGTTTTTTCACTTACCAAACGTTTATTATCTAAAGCTTTTTTAAGCGACAATAAAATTTGATTTGGATTAACGGGCTTAATAAGGTAATCGGCAATTTTACCGCCAATGGCCTCATTCATAATGTGCTCTTCTTCACTTTTTGTGATCATTATTACAGGCAGATCGTTATTTACCTGTTTAATTTTAAGCAAGGTGTCTAATCCGGAAAGACCGGGCATGTTTTCATCTAACAATACTGCACTAAGACTTTTGTTCTCTTTCACAATATCCAAAGCCTCATCACCACTCATAGCTGTGATGATCTCATATCCCTTATCATTTAAAAATAATATGTGTGGTTTTAAGAGATTTATCTCATCATCTGCCCAAAGAATCTTAATTTTGTCCATTTAATAGTGGTTTTATTACAAATAACGTATTAAATTTAGTCCTATTATATAAATTAACGAATTTTAATTATAAGTTACCAAGATCTAATGCCAATAAACAAACGTAAAATAATTAACGACCCCATTTATGGCTTTGTAACCATACCTAACGAACTAATTTACGACCTTTTAAACCACCCCTATTTTCAGCGTTTACGCCGCATAAAACAATTAGGATTAACGAATTTGGTTTATCCCGGCGCTTTACATACACGATTTCATCATGCTATTGGCGCTATGCATTTAATGCAGGAAGCCGTGTTAACATTAAGACAAAAAGACATTGCAATTACTGATGAAGAAGAACAAGCGGTTTTAATTGCCATTTTATTGCACGATATTGGTCATGGTCCTTTCTCTCATGCTTTAGAGCACAGCATAGTAACAGGCGTTAACCACGAAACCTTAAGCAGTTTATTTATGGATAAATTGAATGAGGAATTTAAAGGAAAATTAAGCCTAGCTATTAAGATATTTAACGATAAGTATAAAAAGGATTTTTTACACCAGCTAGTTAGCTCGCAGTTGGATATGGATAGATTGGATTATTTGAAGCGCGATAGTTTTTTTACCGGTGTAAGCGAAGGCGTTATTAGCAGCGATAGAATAATTAAAATGCTAAACGTTGTAAAGAACGAATTAGTAGTTGAAAATAAAGCCATTTACAGTATTGAAAAATTTTTAATTGCGCGCAGATTAATGTACTGGCAAGTTTACTTGCATAAAACGGTTTTAAGTGCCGAAACCTTATTGGTAAATATTTTAAAACGCGCAAAAGAACTTTCGGCAAAAGGAAACGAATTATTTGGAACCCCGGCGCTTTTATTATTCTTAAAAAATAATTTTACAGAAAAAGATTTTAAAAAGGACGCTGTTTTATTAGATAAATTTTCGAAGCTAGATGATAATGATATCATGGCGTCTATAAAAGTTTGGGTAGATAACGATGACAAGATCCTAAGTAAATTATGCGCTAACTTATTAGACAGAAAATTATACAAGATCGAAATTCAGAATAATGCCATAGATACTTCTTTAAAAAATAAGTTAATTAAAAAAGTTTGCACTCAATATAAAATTACACCTCAAGAAGCCGGTTATTTTGTATTTACAGATACAGTAAACAATAGCGCCTATAACGCCACCAATTTTAAGATAAATATATTGATGAGTAATGGCAAATTAGTGGATGTTGCCGAGGCAAGCGACCAGTTAAACCTTCAAAGTTTAAGTAAAACTGTTACCAAACATTTTATTTGTTACCCTAAGGATATAAAACTCTAGCCTTTTTCCATCTCAATTTCCTGATTTTCAACACATATTTTTGCAAAAAATGTAAATAAAATGTAATCTTACACACTATTTTAAAACACTATGAACAACTATATAAAAATTGCGGCATTTTCAATCGCATTAAGTGCTTGTCATTCTTCAGATAACGAATTAGCCAATCTTACCATTGCTCCAAAAAAAGATACAGCGACGGTTGTTAAAACTGATAGTTTAGAAGACAAATTTGAATACGTAACCGAACAGTTTTCTGACCTTCGCGTATTACGTTATAACGTTAAAGACTTTGATCAAGTTCCTCTTCAAACAAAAACATTATTGTATTATTTATACGAGGCTGCATTAAGCGGACGCGATATAATTTATGATCAAAATTATAAATACAATTTAGCAATTCGTAAAACATTAGAAGCTGTTATTGGTAATTATGCAGGAGACTACCTCGGAGATTCACTACAAAATGACCAATACCAAAAATTGTTAGTGTATGCAAAACGTGTTTGGTTTAGTAATGGTATCCATCACCATTACAACATGGATAAATTTATTCCTGAGTGTACAAAAGATTTTTTCTTAGAAGTTGCTAATGGATTGGATGATTCGATGTTGCCATTAGCTGTTGGTGAAACTAAGACACAATTTTTAAATTTTATTGCTTCACAAATTTTCGATCCAAAAATTGCTTCCAAAAAAGTTAGCTTAGACTCAAAAACTGATCTTGTAAAATCATCTGCGGTTAATTTTTACGAAGGTGTTACACAAAAGGAAGCCTCAGATTTTTATAGTGCTCAAGTTAACAAAAGCAGCAATCAAAATCCTATGTTCGGCTTAAACAGCAAATTGGTTAAAGAA
>JALHPG010000118.1 GCA_022842625.1 Bacteroidia bacterium
TTTTTAAACCCTACATAGGCAACGCTAGCATCTTTTGTTCTGTAAACATAACCTGCTAATGCATAAAACTTTTCTCCTTTAAAGAAATAACCTGCATCTAAAGCATAAGTCTGCTGAAGGATGTTTGTTTGATTATAGATCAATACTTTAGGAATAACATATAATAACTCACTAATATTTACCCTCACACCAACATGTGTGTACATACGAATTGGTAGACGATTATTACTTCCAAAAAAAGTTTCTTTTGGGCGAGTTAAATTAAAAGCACTAAAACCCGCAAACGGATTAATACGAGATTGTTGCTTAGCGTAATAGTATAAGGCTCCAAAATTAACTGCTTCCTGGAATTGAGTTCCGCGATTAAAATTCTCGTTATTATTTATAGATTTATCAAATGAACCGCCATCTAAACCACTCCATTGATTATCGAATGAGAAAATTTGGTATTCAATACGTTTTTGCGTGAAACCTGCCTGTAATCCTAACGATAAATTATGGTACTTGTTTTTATCTAATGGAATTGCATAGGAAACAGAACCTAATGCCTGAAAAACATTATAGTTACCAAAACCTGCGCGCATATTACTTACCTGACCACCAAAACCCCATTTACCCTTTGGAATATCAAAACTTACTAATGCAGTAGTGAAAGGTTTATAGGCAATAGCATTCCATTGGTTTCTATAATGAGCATGCAATCTCATTTTTCCATCAACTAAACCTGTCATAGCAGGATTTAAGAACAATGGTGCTGCATCGTACATACTTAAATGAAAATCTTGTGCTTTAATGGTCGTAACCAAAAACAAGCAACAAATTATCGAATATCTTTTTATAGCTCTCATTATAATTATCTAATAATTGTTACGTCACCATTTTTCTTAACCTGGCGATTGTTATACATATCTACAACTAATGTCCAAACGTAAACACCAACGGGTTGATCTTTGCCGTTTTTTGTTCCATCCCAACCAATTTTTTGATCGTTGGTTTCAAATAATAATTCACCCCAATTGTTATAAACTCTAAAAGTGATTTTTTCAAACGGACCACCTTTTACAAAAAGAAGATCGTTATTATTATCCTTGTTAGGTGTAAATGCAGTTGGAACCTGAGGTAAGATCTGAACATCAATAGACTTGCTAACAGTATCACTACAACCATTATTATCAAAAACGGTTAAAGTAATTACATACATACCTGAGTTTTGATAAATGTGAGTTGGCGAACTACCTGTTCCCGAACTCTCATCGCCAAACGACCATAACCAAGTTGTAATAGAGCCTGTTGGTGCGGAGAAATCAGAAAAATAAACCGGTTCTAAAGCTATTGTTGGATCATTGGTCATTCCAAATTCAGCAATCGGTTGAGGGTTTATAGTGACCGTTTTACTTATGGTAGCAGCACATGAATTGTTTGAAATAGCTGTTAAAACTACATTGTAAACACCTGCAGTAGTATATGTATGTACAGGGTTTTTTATTGGAGAATTAGAACTACCATCACCAAAATTCCAGTTCCAACCTAAAATATTTCCCGGTATTACAATCGAAGAATCTCTAAACTGTGCGGGTAGTCCCTGGCAGGCATTTAGGTAACTAAAATTAGCGATCGGCAATGGGTTAACCGTTATGCGTCTACTAACGGTATCAGGGCATTGAATATTAGGAATAGTTAAAGTGTTAGTTCCAGTAACTGTTAAGGTTATAACAAAACTTCCATTGCTAGTATACGTGTATAAAGGATTTAAACTCGTAGATGTTCCGTTAGGAGGACCATCACCAAAATTCCAGTTATAGGTTAAACCATTAGTACCATTGGCTTGAGAACCATTTATAAAGTTGATAACAGAATCTCTACATCTTACAGAAGAAACTGTGAAGAGCGCTTGAGGCGCATCTACAAAAGTTGCAATAAAGGATGCAGATTGAGCAGGACAGCCTTGATTGTTGGTAGATAATAAAGTTAAGGTAACAGTTCCATTTGAAACGTCGCCGGAACTTGGCAAATATTGTCCTCCTAAAGCTGTATTTGTTGGAGTAAATGCTCCTGTTCCAGTAGAACTCCAAATACCTGAATTGGTATAACCTGTAACAGTTCCGGTTAATGCAACCGGTGCGTTTTCACATACAGAAGTATTACTATTAACAGCCACTACCGGAGCGGCAAGAACAGCAATTCTTAATGTGTCTGAATCATTTGGACAATTATAAGTTCCAGGATCAGAAGTTAAAACATATGTTAAGGTTCCTACAGACATGTCACCAAAACTCATTGTATAAGATGAAACTGGCGGTGCAGGTGGAGGATTGAATGCCCCAGTACCGTTTAAGGTAGTCCATGTTCCTGTAGATGCAGAACCGCCAATAGAACCATTTAAGCTTATCAATCCTGCGTTAGCACAAACCGTAAAATCGGCAGGCGCAATTGCTAATGGTTTTGGGCGAACAGTTAATTGCATAACATCACTAACAGAAGCACAAGGCCCCGTTGGTGGTAAAGTAACCGTAAAATTAATTGTTGATAAAGAATAATCACTTGCACTTACCTGATAAATAGGTGTTACAGTTTGGTTAGATGGTAAAAATAAGCCCGTACCATTATTCGTCGTCCAGGTAGGATTAAGCGTACTACCGGAAACTGAAGCGTTTAATCCAATGGTTTGTGTATTGGTACAAATATTATTATCAATGGCACTAATTGTTGGTGGATTAACAAAAGAAACCGTTAAGCTCCGAGCCGTTGTGGTACACCCCCCTACACTACTCAAAGTTAAGGTGAGACTGCCTGCGGCGAGATCGGCAGCTGTGGGATTGTAACTTATATTAACACCGGGAGAAAAGAATCCGGTACCGCCAGACCAAGTCCCTCCTAATGCGTTAGTAATTGTTCCGGTTAATACGATGGGCACCACATTGTTTTTACATATAATAGAACCTGTTCCAATTGCAACTTTTGGTCGCTGAATAATAGGCACACTCATGGTTGCTGTTTTAGGCGTACAATTTCCTGTAGATGTTAAAGAAAATACTAGACTAGTTAAAAGGGTATCCGCATTAGATAAGGTATAAAGAGTTGAGATTGTATTTACTGTAGAAGTATAAGCTCCAAAAGTACCAGATCCGTTAGTTGACCAAATACCGGTAATAGCACCACCCGAAACGGTTCCTGTTAAAGGAATAGCTACACCCGGACTAACACAAACAGGAGCTACCGTTTGAGTTGTTACAAATGTTTTACGTAAGAATGAAGACATATAGTGGAATAAACATCCTGAACTTGCTCCACCATGAAAAATACCCAAGGCAAACACATCTGCATTGTTGGATAGTAAATTAGCTGATGCAACAGCGACTGTAGATGTTGGAAAACTAATTTGAGCTCCAGAATATACACCACCGGTTCCGGGTACTAAAGTAAAAGCAGATGCAGGAACTAAATTTGTAAAACCATTCATTGTAAATGAATTTATTGCAGTTGTTTTACATAAAACATTTATATAAAACGGCTGGGCATTATTTCTTGTAAATGCTACCTGATTTGACCCCGCACAATTTAGTGGCGGTAATACAGCTTCACCTAGCTCGCAACCAAAACCACTTGCATTTAATACAATCACATTTTTAGTTGCTGAAATATACGTTAAAGGTTGAGTGGTTTTATAAAAGTATGTATCACCTTTATTAATAGACGCAGTAGTTGTAGGAGTACCATCATCAATTGTTAACTGTGTGAAATTTTCGGAGGCTACAATGTAAGCTCCTTCAAATTGATTGGCTAACATCCCTCCTTTATTCACAATATATTCTTTTCCAATAACGTCAACAGGAACAAGTTGGTCGCCCATTAAATCGAAACAACCACTTACACCGGCAACAGAATCGTCAGAAACTGTAACTGCAATTGGTTTGTTCGAAGTAATAATTGTTCCACTTAAATTTTGACCAGGAACAGATGTAGCCTGTGTAACATTTTCTATATTATAAGTTTGGCCATAACTTAATCCCACAGAATAGGTAATATTAGCAGGATGACCTACAACAGCGCATTTAGGAGTAACCCAAATAACTGTATTGTAATCAGTTGCTACAACCGAAATTTGTGATTTCGGATTAAATGGTGGTGGATTATAAAGACCATTGTTTCCGTTCGTTTGAAAAGGACAAACAAACTCCGTACCTAAACCATTTTGACCTTTTATAGAGTATGTTTCAGGATTATTCACAATAGTAACAACATCGTATACAACTGTAATAGGAAAATCGGATGTTATCTTTAACCCTCTATTAAAGACAGTATTTGCAGGGTAATTTTCTAAAACATTTGTTGGCAGTATATGATGATTTAAAGATTGTGTAGCTAAAGAATTAGCCGGCACTATATAAGTTGTATCAAAGGTTCCTGCCGGTTGTCTAACCCTAACGGTTGTTGCATTTCCAAATGTTGCTATACGAAGCGCTACTGGAAGTTTTCCTGCATGATTTTGTGTAACCCAAGGAGCAGCAAACCAAAAAGTAGTGTCAACCTGTGCAACTGATACAGTTAGTTTTACGAATAAAAATAAAACCAAAAGGGCTAATCTATTTCTTTTCTTCATTCTTTTTATTTTTTAAGTTAGTTTTAATACTATTATCAATATTATTTAATTCTTCTTCATCTGCATCTTGGATCTTATCCCCAACTGTTTTCTTCTTTTTTGCAGATTTAGTATAAGTTAAAATTATTTCGTGACTTCCCGATGAATATTTTTGTAAAGCTGTAGTTGTATAATCGTAACTATAACCAACTGTAAATTGCTTGCTAATGGTTGCACCAAACATCGCACTAGCTGTATTTCCCATCATTTTTTTATCAATACCATTACTTATTCTATAACCACCACCAATCCAGAACATTTCTTTATAAATGCATTTTAAATTAAATTCTAATTGATACGGTGCTGGGTTATTATATCTATATAAAATAGAAGGTTGTAACACCCACTCTTTTTTCTTTTTATCCAATTGAAAGTTATAACCCATAAAACCATAAACATGGGGAGTTAATCTTCCAATGGTGTTTTGCCAATAAATTTTACCTTTTGTTAATTGCTGACTGCTAATTCCTAAAAAGAAATTTTTACTGTATAAATACAAGCCTGCATTGGCGTCAAAAGCATTGGCATTTAAAATATTATTCCTTAAAAACTCATCATCCTTGTCGTAGGTTTTTGCATTATAAATTTTCACATTATACTGTACGCCTCCAACTCCAACTCCAAATCCTAAATTCACATTTTTATTTATTTTTACATGATAACTATATGTTCCGTAAAATGATGTGCGAGCTAATAAGCCGCTTTTATCATTTATAATTAAACCGCCGGCAGCCATGTTAGGACGTTTCTTAAAAGTTCCGTATCCGCTAGCCATAAAAGTAACCGGCGCTCCATCAAAACCTGCCCATTGATTTCTGTAGCCCAAATTAAATTGAGTTCCTTTGTTAGCTCCTGCATAGGCAGGATTGTACAAATATTGATGAAGGGTAATATTGGTGAATAATGTTTGTTGCTGCGCCTCAACAAATGAGTAACAAAACATTATAATTAATAAGGTATATAGTTTTATTTTCATAAATTATTTTAGAATAGTTACAGTTCCTTTAAATGTTTCTGTATTATTAGCATCGTTTAACTTAATAGTATAAAAATAAGCACCAACCGGTAAAGGATTTCCGCTTTCTTTATAAGTTCCATCCCATGCATTTGAGTATCCTATACTCGAAAATAAGATCTCACCCCATCTGTTATATATATTTATTTCTGCTTGTGGGAAAAACACATTAATAAAATCTAAACGCCAAATATCATTTTTACCGTCGCCATTAGGTGTGATCATATTTGGAATAAGTTGAGTAACCTCGGCTGCAATATTTGTGATCCTAACTATTTGAGAATAGGTGCTTGTACATCCAAATTGATCGGTAATAAGCAAGGTAACTGTATAAGTTCCATTACTTAAATAATTTGTATTTGGATTTTGAAGGTTACTTGTTAAACCATTCCCAAAATCCCAGTTCCATGTAACAGCAGATCTTGAAGAATCAATAAAGGAAATATTAGCTCCAAGACTTAAGGCACTATTGTTTATGTAAATGAATTTTGCAATTGGACGAGGTGTAATATTTACAGATTGTGTAACAGTTGATTTACACCCAAAATTTGAAGTTACCTCATGGGTTATATTATAAATACCTTGAGCAGGGAAAACTAATGAAGTATCTTTTGAATATGAAAAACCGAAACCACCAAAATCCCAATAATAACCTGTAGCAGGAATTGTTGAAGGAGCCGTAATACTAGACTGATCTGTAAAACTTATTAATTGTGCTGATCCGGTGCAAGCTCTTGAAATGGTCATGCTGGCAGTTGGTAAAGCGTGAATAGTTACCGGTCTTTTTATTGTATCGTAACAATTGAACGTATTATTAACAACTAATTGAGCTGTATAATTTCCCGCGGCAGTATAAGTGTAAATAGGATTAATTGCTGTTGATGAACCGCCATCACCCATATTCCATTGCCAGCCATTTAATGAACCCAAACCTGAAGTATTAATCGACTGATCGGTAAATACCGTTGTTTGATTTAAACAAACTGTATTTACTGTAAAATTAGCAGTTGGTTTATCCTGAAAAGTGATTTTTACCTGATCAGATACTCCTGCACAAATTCCATTATTAGTTGTACTAAAAGTTAATATTACAAATCCGGTATTCGTCTCTGTTGGAGTAGCAATATAAGTTGGGCTTAAGGCTGTATTACTAGAAGTAAAGGTTCCTGCGCCACCATACCAGATACCTGAGTTAGATGCTGTACCCGTGATCACCGCGTTTAAAGGAACGCTTGGAAAGTTCTTGCAGCTATTAAGATCTACACCTGTACTCACCGTTACCGGTTGAGTGAAAATAATATTCACACTATCCGCAACAGCTTTACACTGTAAGTTATTTGTACTCTTTAACTTGATCTTTATTGTTCCTAAGGCTATATCCGCGGCGCTTGGAATATAATTACAAATAAGAGAAAGCTGATTGGGAACAAAAATACCGGTTCCATTAGTTGACCATTGACCGGTAGATGTGGTTGTACCGGAAACTGTGCCATTTAAAAATACCGTTGAATTATTTGCACATTTTAAAATAGGATTTACCAAACTAGCCGTGACCAAAGGAGCATGGTTAATTATAACACTGACCGTATTTGAAACTGCACTGCAAATACCATTGTTAGTACTGGTTAAAACAAATTGTAATTGCGACAAAGTAGTATCTGCGTTAGAAAGGAGATAGGTTGGAGAAAAAGTATTTACACTTGGTGTAAATGTACCATTACCCGGAGATAATACAGACCAAACACCTTGATTAGTTGCACCAAAAACATTTCCACCTAAATTAACGGTAGGAGAATTTGAACAAATAACTGAACTAGAACCTGCGGTAACAATTGGTTGCTGTTTCACATATAATCTTAATGTATCCGATTTATTTGGGCAAATGCCGGTAGAAGTTAAAACAAATTTGATCAAACCACCTGAAACGGGAGGGGTTGGTGTTGGAATAATTGCTAATGAAGTGTCGATTTGATTAGGAGTGTAAACATTATTTACAATTTGATTAAAACCACCGGATAATGTTCCAAAACCATTTAAGCTCCACACACCGGTAATTGGTCCACCACCAATTTGACCATTTAACGTATAAGAAGTGTTTGAACAAATTGTTGCTGTAGGGGCCGTGTTGGCTATTACGAAAGGATCTACACCAAATTCGCTGGCGTAAGCATAAGAACTTCCTCCAACATAACCACCGTTATGAACACCTAATCCGAAAATATCGTTTTTATTTCTTAAAACATTATGAGAACCAACAGGGATTGAAGATATTGGAAAATAAAGTCTTGCTGCCACTAAAGTCCCTGCACTTCCTGGAACTGTAGTAAAACTAGCAGGCGAAATGGCTACAGGAGAACCATTACTTGTTAAGGTAAATGTATTTTGAAAACCGGTTCTGGTAAATAGATTTAAATTTAATGAATCACTACTGGTTCTGGTAAAAGCGGTTGTGTATGAACCTGCACAAAATGCCGGAGCAACCTGAGCGCCACTTAATTTACAACCATAGCCACTAACATGGGTAACATAAACGGGCTTGTCAGTTTGAATATAAGTAATTTGATCTGTAAGACTTACCGAGTAAGTTTCTCCGGTATTGATCAACCAATTGATAGTACCGGTGTTTGTGGTAATGGTTAAACTCGTTGAGTTAAGAGTGGCTAAAATATAAGCTCTATCAGTAGTTCCTTCCCCTTTTAAAACTACATGCTCCTTACCAATATTATCACTTGTGGTAATTTGATCTGTAAAATAAGATGGACAAAGTGCTGTAGAGGTTCTAATCGATCCACTAATTGTAACAGCAACAGGTTTATCTGCTGAGATAATAGAACCCGCTAATTCACTAGGATTAACAGCCAAATTATCTCTCATCGAAAAGGTTTCTCCTTGATTTAAGGTTCTTGCAAAGGTTACGTTTTTTGCTCGTCCAACACAAGCCGCACGTGGTGTAATTAAAATTGTTGTAACCCCCGTATTGGTTGCTACTACATCAAAACCAGGAGCTCCGCCTGCAATGGTAGTCGATAAAACAGAATTAGGAAAAGGTGTATAAAAATCTAAACCCTTAGCTCTCTGCCCTTTAAGGCTGATCATTTCTTTATTTGTTCCCGCACCAATCGTATAATAAACCGAGATATTGGCATTTGAACTGATGTAAATTCCCTTGTTACTAACACTATTTGTGGGTGCACTTTCAACAGCCGTTAAGGATGGGGTTAAGTTGCTAATGTTTAAAGTATTAGCAGGAACACTTAAAGTTAAGTTAACGCCGGTTGCTATATTGGCAGGTTGCCTAACATAAACCGTAGCGGCCTGAGAATAGGTTTGAATATGCAGCTGAACAGGAGAATCTCCCATTGTTGCCGAAATATCGGGTGCCACAAACCAAAAACTTGTATCTACCTGAGCCTCAGATTTTACAAAAAAAACGAAAAAAGAAACAATTAAAAGTATTTTTTTTACCATACCATTTACCATCAAAGTCATTAATTGTACGAATATATCAAAAATAATTGAAATTTACATAAATTAACATAAAAATGCCCCTAAATTTGCCAACATTGTAATGCTAATAAAATGCCAATAAACAGACTAAAAATAGAGCCTTTTAAAAAACTTGAACTTTTTGCGAAAAAGGTAGTTGAAGGGTTTATTACCGGCATGCATAAAAGTCCTTTTCATGGTTTTTCTGTTGAGTTTGCAGAGCACCGACTATACAATACCGGAGAAAGTACACGACATATTGATTGGAAATTATTTGCTCGTTCGGGCAAACTCTTTGTTAAACGTTACGAAGAGGAAACAAATTTACGCTGCCAAATTGTAATTGATATTTCGGCAAGTATGCAATTTCCAAAAGATTCAGAAAATAATAAACTTAATTTTAGCATCTACTCTGCCGCTGCACTTTGCGAATTATTAAAACAGCAACGCGATGCTTTTGGATTAACCTTGTTCGAGAACGAAATTGTAAAACACTTCGCGCCAAAAGGAAGTCCTTCGCATCAAAAATTAATTTACAATTCTCTTGAAGAAATTTTAGACAAAAATTTTGAAAGCAAAAATACATCTGCTGCAAAAACATTAAATCAAATTGCCGAAATAATTCATCAACGTTCGTTAGTTATAATTTTTAGTGATATGTTTGATAATAGTTCTGAGAACGATGAATTATTTTCTGCCCTTCAACATTTAAAATATCGTAAACATGAAGTAATTTTATTTCACGTTGTAGATAAATCAAAAGAAATAGATTTTGAATTCGAAAACAAACCTTATCATTTTATTGATCTTGAAAGTGGTGAAGAGATCAAACTTAATCCCAGTCAAATAAAGGAGCAATACCAGCAATCGATCAATCAATACAAAGATCTATTAAAACTAAAATGCGGACAATATAAGATCGATTTTGTAGAGGCGGATATTAATAAAGGCTTTGATAATATCCTGTATACTTATCTTGTAAAAAGAAATAAAATGATCTAATTTACAACTAGAAATTATTATAATGAGTGAGCATACTTTTGAACCTACTGCAGAAACCGCAAACACTATCAAGTGTAAAAACTGTGGCGCTAATTTAAAATTTGCACCCGGAACACAACATTTAAATTGCGAATATTGTAATACTGATAATGAAATTATTAGTGAAAAAACTGACATCATTGAAAATGATTACACAAGTTTTTTAGAACAAACTATTTCATCTTCAGAAAAACAAACTATATCTACTGTAAAGTGCGACAGCTGCGGATCTTCAACAACTTTAGCACCCAATGTAACCTCTTCTAATTGTCCCTATTGCGACACCCCATTGGTTGTAAAAAATGCGTCTACTTGCGATCTAATTAAACCAAAATATGTTTTACCTTTTAAAGTAGAACGTAATGCAGCAAAAGATGGATTTGTAAAATGGGTTGGCGGTTTATGGTTTGCACCAAACAAATTAAAAGATTACGCACACAATAGTTTAGAAAAATTAAAAGGTGTTTATATGCCTTATTGGACCTACGACAGCAATACCCACAGTAGTTATTCAGGTTTAAGAGGTGTGTATTATTATGTAACAGAAACCTATAAGGATAGTCAAGGTAGAACCCAAACACGCCAGGTTAGGCATACCAATTGGTATCCGGCAAGCGGAACGGTTAATAACTCTTTTGATGATATTTTAGTTTGTGCCTCACATTCGTTACCAAAAAAAATGGTTCAGGAATTAGAACCATGGGATCTTCCAGATTTAGTAAGTTACAATGATCATTACTTAGCAGGTTTTGTAACTGAAATCTATCAAACAGAATTAAAACCGGGTTTTGAAGAAGCTAAGGAACGAATGTTACCCATTATTGAAAGCTCGATTAGATCTGATATTGGAGGCGATACACAAC